>PMOP01000515.1:0-7092 GCA_003161495.1 Acidobacteriota bacterium
GCCCATGCCGCGCGCCGCCGTCAAAAATTCGTTCGTCACAGCCGTCGTCGGCAGGGGAACGTCAAGGTGCCGCCCCATCTCCAGCGCCAGCAGCATGTCCTTCTGCATCATGTTTACGTCGAACCACGCTTCGTCGGGCATTTTCAAAACAAAAGGCCCGCGATATTGAACCATGGGCGATGCGATGGCGCTGTGCGTCAGCACATCCACGGCGGTTTCACGCGAGATTCCGCTTTTTTCGGCCAGCAGGACGCCTTCGCAAAAAGCCAGCATTTGCACGGCAAGACTCAAGTTCGTCGCGATCTTCAGCACCAAGGCGAGGCCGTTATCTCCAACATAAGTAACTTTGGGGCCAACGTCCAGAAGCACGGGCTTGGCCCTGTCAAAGGTTTCGCGGCGGCCGCCGACCATTACCGATAATTTGCCCTCTTGAAGAGTAATCACGCTGCCGGAGACGGGCGAGTCGATCATGTCGGCGCCCTTTTCGCGCACCTTGGCCGCGAGCGCCCGGCTGACCGAGGGGCTCACTGTGCTCATATCGATCAGAAGTTTGCCGGGCCCGAGTCCCGCCAGAATTCCATCCGATCCGTCCGTGATGGAGTGAATCGCGGCGGCATTTGTGACCATGGAGAAAGTCATGTCCGCTGCGGCGCTTACCGCGCGCGGCGAATCGCCCCACTTCATGCCGCGGTCAAGCAACCACTGCGCCTTGGAGCGCGTGCGATTGTATCCGGTGACCGTGTGCCCCTTATCGAGCAGCCGGGCGACCATGTTGCCGCCCATCACTCCGAGTCCCACAAAACCAAGATTCGCCATTCGCTGAAATCTCCTAATTCAAATTCGCCCTTAGGCGCCTGTCGTTTCATCACCCGGATTGCTGCGCGAATCCTCGCGCACTTGCGAAAGATGGGCCTGCATGGCGGCGCGTGCGCCCTGAGGATCGTGGCGCTCGATTGCATCGAAAATGTGTCTGTGGTGGCACTGTCCGCGCTGCGGGCCGCCGCCAATGTAAAAAATCCGCAAACGTTGTTCGCGTAGCAATCCCACGATGGAATCGATCAAGGAAAGAACAATCGGGTTCGCCGCCGCTTCTGCGAGGGCCAGGTGAAAATCGAGATCCGCTTCGATAAATGCATCGGAATCCGGGCCCGCGCTGTCCATGACAACAATCGCCTCTCGCATGGCTGCGATGTCCTGTTCGGTGGCGCGAATCGCAGCCAAAGCCGCGATTTCCGGCTCCAAAATCTCCCGGACTTCCGCCAAATAGGCGCCTCCATCCGTTTCGCCGCTCTTGATGATTCGGTCCAGAGAGCGGCGCATGGAATTGGAGGTTCCATTCGTAACGAAAGTTCCGCGCCCCGGAAACGCGTCGACCAGCCCTTTTTCCTGAAGCGCTTTGATGGCCTCGCGAACGGCGGTGCGGCTGACGCCGAATTGTTTGGCAAGGTCGCGCTCCGCGGGGAGCTGGCTGCCCTCACTCAATTCGCCATTGAGGATCGATCCCTCAATCTGCTGAACGATTTGCTCGTAAAGGCGCGTAGTTTGAATGACCTTGTACAAGAAAAGCCTCTCGCTACACGATCCTGAAAAGCACGTTCCAGCATCCCGAACAAAAAAAGGAACTTAAATCTAGATCATGTGGTCAGACCACAATACCATTGGTTTTTGCGTTTGACAACCGTGATTTTACGCGCAGTTCCGGCTGCAGCTTCTCTTACTTCACCCAAACCGTTTTTACGTTTGTGAATTCGCGAATCCCGTAGGTACTCAGTTCGCGGCCCACTCCTGAACGCTTCACGCCGCCGAAGGGGACTCTGGGGTCGGAGAACACCATTTGATTGATGAAGACCATGCCGGCTTCGAGTTCGTTGATGAAGCGTTCCTGTTCGTTCTTGTCGTTGGTCCAGGCGCTGGCGCCGAGGCCGAAGCGGCTGTCGTTGGCGACGTGTATGGCTTCATCCAAATTCTTCACTCTGAAAATAGAGGCCACCGGACCGAACAATTCTTCTTTATAAGCCGCAGAATCTTTCGGAATATCCGAAAGTACGGTGGGCAGATAGAAACTACCCGGGCGATCGGCAGGCTTGCCTCCGGTCAGGAGTTTTGCGCCGGCTTTGATGGAGCTGCGGACATCGGCATCGAGAGAGGTTACCGCTTCGGCATTCGCAAGGGGACCAACATCCGTTTTTTCGTCGAAGGGGTCGCCGACTTTCAGGCTTTCCATTTTTGCTACGAAGGCTTGTTGAAATTTGTCCGCGATTTGTTCGTGAACGATGAAGCGCTTGGCCGCGATGCAGGATTGCCCGTTGTTGGCCACTCGAGCTTTAATGCCGACCGAGACGGCATCCTCCAGATTTGCGCTGGGCATGACGATAAAGGGATCGCTGCCGCCTAGTTCCAGCACGACTTTCTTGATTCTCTGCGCTGCGCCGGTTCCCACTTTTACTCCGGCACCTTCGCTACCCGTCAATGTGGCCGCGGCAATGCGAGGATCGTCGAGGATTCTGTCGACGCTCCCTGCGCCAACGAGAAGAGTCTGGAATACTCCTTCGGGGACACCCGCCCTCAACAAAAGTTCTTCTATTTTCATCGCGCATTGCGGGACATTCGATGCGTGTTTCAGAAGTCCCACATTGCCCGCCATCAGTCCCGGAGCAATAAAACGGAAGGCCTGCCAGAAGGGATAATTCCACGGCGTGATGACCAGGACCACGCCCATCGGCTGGTAGCGAATGAAACTCCGGCTCGCGGGCGTTTCGACAACTTCGTCGGCAAGAAAGCGCTCCGCATTTTCGGCGTAGTAGCGGCAGACCCACGCGCATTTCACGGCTTCGTCCACCGCGGAACGAAGGGTTTTGCCCATTTCGAGCGTCATGAGATGGGCGAGCGAATCCTTTTCGCTCTCGAGGATCTCGGCCGCGCGCATCATCATCTTGCCGCGATCGGCGAAAGATAGTTTATGAAATTTTGGAAACGCTTCCGCAGCGCGCTGGATTTTCTGGTCGACCTGCGCATCGGTCAGCGCGTCGAATTTCTTGATGGTTTCCCCGGTAGCAGGATTAATCGTTGCGATCGCCATGATCTGATTTGCCCCAATAGAAGAAAGTATGATGCGGGTGAGGGAAGCGATAGCAGCCTCCACCCGGGTAGTTCGGATGCATTGCCTTACAGTTTTACCACGTTTCAGGGGTATTTGCCCGCTGGAGGGTCGCGGGCCGTCTGGGGCCGGATCGCAGCTAATTCTCGAGAGGAAGGAAAAACAGCCAATCTACTGGCGTTTTGAAGAAGCAGTGGCGCAAGCTTCAGCCTGTGGGGTTGAGTGTTGCAAGGCCTAAACCCCACAGGCTGAAGCCTGCGCCACCAAAACCTTATTTGCCGGAGAGCTGTTGCACGATTGCCAGCGATTTGGCGACGTGCTGATCGGGTGAAATGCCGTCGTCCTTGGAGGAAAAGGAAGCGATGATTTTGTGATCTTTGCCGATGACAAAGGTTACGCGTTCGATAAAGTCATGATCGATCGCGTCGCCCTTCACATCCGTCATGCCGGCTTTTGCGGCATTCGTCGCCAGATTGTAGGAGGCGGCGATTTTCTTGTCCGCATCGGAAGCTACCGGAAACTTTCCGGCGCAAAAATCGGGGTCGGCCGCAAACCGGTTGAGCCGCGCGATGCTGTCAGCCGATACGCCAATAATGCTGGCCCCGGCGGCGTCGAATTTTTCTTTCTCTTGTGAAAAGGTGTGCGCTTCAAGATCGCAGCCTTTGGTATAAGCGGAAGGGAAGAAATAGACCACCACCGGCCCTTTCTTCAGCGCCTCTTGCAGCGAAAAATCAAATTCTTTTCCTCCCATGGAACCGCGAGCCGAGAAATTGGGCGCCATATCGCCTACTTTGAGCGCAGCCAAAACCGGCAGGCTAATCAACAGGGAAACCGCGAGACCCAGTAATGCTTTTTTCATGGCAAATGCCTCCTGACCATCGAAGTGACAAGAAGCATATCACAACAGGTTTAGGACGAGAAACAATGGCGAATCCAGCGCACTGGCGCACTTGCGATTGGGAATGTTGGGCATCTTTTTCCGAAAAGAAGGTAAACTAATCCGGTTGTGGTGACGGGGCTGTAGCTCAGATGGATAGAGCGGCGGTTTCCTAAACCGTAGGTCGGGAGTTCGACTCTCCCCAGCCCCACCATTCTGCAATCGGCGCTTTGGGCCGAGTAAATATTGTTTCGCAGGAGAAGATTTTAAATAGGGCGGCCAGTTTACGTACGAAAATGCAAGCAATTGTCTCTGAGCAGGCGAATGTCCTGCATCGTGTCTTCGAGGGCCAGGCGTTCGCCATCCGTTCCGGCTTGGTCCTCTATTACCACCAAACGATGGAATACGGCGTCGTCAGCCGCGGCCAATCGTGTGGAGAATTTTTCGGAATCGATTTCCGTCAATGCCGCCACGAAAAGCCGTCGCCATTGGGAATCTGAAGTAGTTTCCATGTTGCATCCTCCAAATACTAATTGCGTCTGCCGGGAAATGTGCCGCACTGTTACCGCCCGGCTGTTTTCAAATTTAAAATAATGCGGGAATGGAATATATCGGGCTCAATACTTACTTGCGGGCAAAGTTTCCCTTAGGCTGACGAAGCGGGTTCTGACGCTGGCCGGTCACTCCTGAATGCCTTTTTTGTGCGTTTTTACGCGTTCCAGGCTAGCCGGCTGCCGCCTTCTTGGCTAATGGGTACGACTTGCGAGGGCCTGCATTTGCAGGGAAGCGATTGCCAGCTTGAATGTCAACGGCCACGAATTCATTCTCGGAATGCTCAGCCAGTTCCGCCAGTTTGCGATCCGTTTCGAATTGCCCGGAGACGCAGGTCCGCCAAGTCGTAGATCCATCGGGGAATTTCTCGAAGATGTCGAAATTGCGCTGCATGGTTGATTACCTCCGGAGGGAAGGACCGAAGATCACTGAAACCCTTATACGCCGAGGGGACTTATCATGCAAGGTAAACCACGAATGATATTCATAATACTTTCAGGAAGGTGGGGCATGCTTGTGGGCTGGGGAGGTTGACTTCACCCGGATCGGTTGAGGGGATACCGATTTCCGGGATGGTGCTACAATTTTCGCAGTTCGGGGAATCAGCACGGATCTCTCATCAGCTCAACGATATGGATTCGCCGGAGAATGGATCGCTGGTGAGGGATTTGGTTGCTTTGTGGGAAGCCGGCGAGGCGGAAGGCGGTTTGGCTTGACCGGATTCGGAGTGAAGTTGCAGGAATGGCGACAGGCTGAAGCCTGTCCTACTGAGAGCAGGACACTAGACGAAAAGGAGATTTACATGAAATTTTCCAGGCTGGGGCGGTTTGCAGTGGGTCTTTTGCTTGCATTGTTTGGGGCTTGTTTTATTTCGGGGTCTTATGCTCGGCCGAAGCCCGCAGAGGGCGGATACCATCTGATTAAGACGGTTTCTCTGCCCGCAGCGCCGGGCGGCGGCGAGTATTACGACTACATTTCAGTGGATGCGGCGGCGCGGCGCGTTTACGTTTCGCACGGAACGGAGGTTGTGGTTCTGAATGCGGACGATTATTCCGTGGTGGGCAAAATCGAAGGACTTTCGCGCAGTCATGGAATTGCCGTGGCCAGGGATTTGGGGAAGGGATTCATTACGGACGGCGATTCCAAGGAGGGGGCCCCCGTTCAAGAAGTGGTTATTTTTGATTTGAAGACGTTGAAAGTCACGGGCAGGGTGAAGACCGGCCAGCTGGATACGGATGCGATTATTTACGAGCCGGTGACCAAGCATGTTTTTACGTTCAACGGAGACAGCCACAATACGACCGTGATCGATGCCGAGAAAGAAAGCGTGATCACGATGATCGACCTGATCGGCAAAGTGGAATTCCCGGCCGTCGATGGCAAGGGAATGGTCTACGATAACAATCCGGAAAAGAACGACATCGTCGCCATCGACGCCCGAACAAATACGATCAAATCGCGCTGGCCTGTGGCGCCGGAAGGTGCGCCAACCTCCATGGCCATTGACCAGAAAAACCGGCGGCTGTTCTCCGGGGGACGCGGTCCGCAGTTTGTGATCATGATGGACGCGGACACGGGGAAAGTTCTTCAGTCCTATCCAATTTCCGCGGGAGTGGACGCAAACGCGTTTGAACCCGGGACGGGCATGCTGTTCGTGGCGACGCGCGAAGGCATGCTGCACGTTTACCACGAAGATTCGCCGGACAAGCTCAGTGAAGTGGAGACGGTGAAGACGGAGTACGGAGCGAAGACCCTGCAGGTGGATCCGAAGACTCACAACGTTTTTCTCACAACTTCGGATTTTAATCCGCCGGCAGCTCCGACGGAAAAACAGCCGCATCCTCTGGCGACTGCCAAGCCCGGAAACTTTAGAGTGTTGGTGTACGGGCGGTAATTCGGCAATTTTACCCAAGCACCAGGCTGGGCGCTTTGGAAACACGACTTCACCCGCGTCACCCTCGGCGAGAGGAGACGCGGGCGAAGCGTGTCGACCACCAAGCCGCCTGAACGACTCTTTTTACTCGTCCAGTTTTAACGTCCAGATCAAGAACAGGTTCGTGGCGTCATCCACCGCGGCGAGCTTGGCGGTTTTCCCCGAAGTTTCCACGGCGAGTCCGAAAGAGCCGCCTTGCGCCGGGTCCATCGATATCTGCTTCACAAATTTGCCTTCGACGGTGAATTCGACAATTTCACTCGGTTGGTTGGCATCGGAATTGATGACATCGTTGTTGCTGGCCAGGAGGTCGCCGTTTGGCGCCATGGCCATTCCGAGCGGCCCGTGCAAATGCTTAGCGTCGGTGTAAATTAATTTGCCGATGCCTCCGTCATGCTTTCGATCTCCTGCGTCGGAAACCGCGTAGACCGCGTTATCCGCGGTTGAGGCGACATAGAGAACATCTTTTTTTGCATTGTAAACGAGCCCGGTGGGAGCGTCCACAAAAGTGACGGCATCGCACATATGCGTGTAACCGGACGCGATCTGCGTGACGCTGTCAACCGTGACGCCGGAAGAGTTGACGCTGAGATCGAAACGCACGACCGACCCGCTCAAGCCATTGGCCACAAA
>PMOP01000515.1:7117-21078 GCA_003161495.1 Acidobacteriota bacterium
GATGGAGCCTGCCGATGCGCTGCCGCATGTTCCGTCCGGCGACGGAAAATTACCCACCAGGACGAATCCCTTCTGCAGAACGTTCAATGCAGTGGAAAGTCCCAGTGGCGCAGTGCCGCCGAAATATTGGAATACCGGAGCAGCGGGAGGCACATCGACGATGGTTGTGCCGGTGCCCTGGAGATTCGAACTGCTGTTAAAGTTCGAAATTAAAATATCTCCGGGGCTGATCGTTCCACCTGTGGGAAACCCGGGCGGCACGAAGGCCACTCCGTAGGGATTTACATCCCCGTTGGCCGGCACTGTCGATACGGCCCGAACTTGCGCGGGAAGGAATGCGTGATCGTCATCCGCCGCCATTAAAACGGCCGAGCAAAACAGGCAAATAGCGAGTGACGCACCAAGAACTTTGCAAATAGCGAGCTTCCTATTGGCGGGGAAGAATTGTAAGTTCGTATTGCGTGTTAGTCGGGCGATTATGTGGTTCATGATGACTCCTTTCAGGGTTGATCGCCGGTCATTCGAGACTTCGGCGAATTGATTGTTGGAGGGGGACAATCTCCAGAGACAAACCAGGCTGCCTAGTTCGTGAGAAAGAGGCTACGCACGGGCCTTCGCGGGGGTGTCACGAAGAAATCTGAAAATTGTAAACAAATTGTAAATTTGGAGGAGGGCTTTACGGGATTCACCGGCGGGCGAACTCGTGCGGGTTTATGTTTTACGCCAAGAGGGACTAGTCCCGGGTTTCGTACACCCACAATTCAGCGCCTCGATTGGCGCGTGCAGGAACCGCCAAGTAGAAGCTGTTGTGCTTGCCAACTTGTCCAGTATACGCGCTGGTTCGCGCGCCAATTGCAGTGGGAATTTTTGCAATTCGTTGATAGCGATCCGGATCAATCTGTTGGTATACGAAGATAAACCCCTCTCCACTTGTAACGTAAATTCTTTTGCGGTCTGCGTCATAGGACATATCGTCGGTATCGATCGCGCCCGGGAGGCTGGCAATCTGTTTCCCTGTATCCATGTCGAGAACCAGCAGTCGCGCGGGCTTGCGGGCCGCGACAAACAGGCGGCGATGAGCTTCATCGAGGGCCATCGGAAAATTTGTTCCGGCCTCCTCCAATTTCCAATTCTGGATTTTGCGCGTGTTTCGATCAATGACGGCAATCTGGCTGATGGAGGCGAGGTTAACGAATATCTTCGGACCCTTCTCTTCGAGTTGAAAAGATTCCGGATGGGCTGTAAGTTTAAATTCTTCCAGACGCTTGTTCGTCGTTGCATCAAATACTCCGATGGCGCTTTCGTCGCCATCGCCGTACGCGACGTAAACGCGTTTCGCGGCCGGGTCGTAACGGAGCTGGTCTGCATCATCGGAAAACTTCACGGTATCGATCAGCTTGTACGTATCCGCGTCAAAGATCTTGCAGGTACCGTCGCCCTCGCTGGAGACGACGATGCGATTTGATTCTGGAAGATACGCCACCATCTGGGGCTTGATAAATCCTTCCTGAATGCTGTGAATTCGTTTGCCGCGCTGAGTATCCAGAACCTCCACGGAGTCATTGCCGTAAACGGAGGCGAAGACACGGCCATTCTGGTTGTCCACCGCCATGTGATCAAAGCGGCCTTCTACGCCTGGGATCGGGATAATCCGCACGAACACCAGCGGCGCGGTCTCATCGGCGGGCAAAGTTTCCTGCGCGAAACCGCAGATGGCGGACAGCATCACAAGCGCAAAGATCTGCAGGGTGCGGAATGGCGGCATGTCGGGCTCCTCGTAAACTAAGCGATTGAATCTATCGCACTAAATTACGGAAAACTACAGCAAAGGTGTACGATTTTCCTTCCTGGTTCGGCAACTGCGAGATAGACACCAGCGTTTTCAGAAATAGGGGGATAGGGTGAGCGACTTCGAGAAATTGAACAGCGAGAATGTTCGGCAGGAGGCCGGGCGCGGCATCCTGTTGTTGCCGGTGGGCTCTGTCGAGCAGCATGGGCCGCACCTTCCTCTTACAGTTGATGTCGAGATACCCGTGCGCATCTCCGCGGCGATAGCGGAAAGGGTCAAAGGATTTGTGGCTCCATCGATTTTTTACGGGGCGCGGTCGCTGCCGCAGAGCGGGGGCGGGCCGGAGATTCCGGGAACAATTCGCGTTCGCGGCAGCGTATTAACGGATTATTTGAAGGACGTTATTTCCGGATATGTTTCCATGGGATTTCGTTCTGTTGTCATTCTCAACGGGCATTATGAAAATGAAAGTTTTCTGTTTGAAGCTCTGGAACTGTGCAGGCAGGAGGGAAGGTTGGACGGCGCGCGGATTGTTGCGTTGAGTTGGTGGAGCCTTGTGCCGCAAGCGTTGCTCGACAAACTTTTCGGCGATCGATTTACGGGGTGGCATGCCGAACATGCCAGCGTTTGCGAAACTTCCTTGATGCTTCATCTCAGGCAGGATCTCGTGGGTGCGGAGCGGGTTGATAATGTCACGCCTCCACGCTCCGGGATTTATACGTTTCCCATCGAGGCGTCCAAAATTTCCAACCGCGGAGTTTTGGGGAACACTTCTTCTTCGAGCGCGGAGAATGGCCGCGAGCTCTTTGAGGAGATTTGCTCGCAACTGCTGTCAGTTATTCGCGAGCACATGCGGGTGTAAGTACTCACGATTTTCGTTTCGCCAAAGATTCCGCCAGCAGGCACAAAATTTCAAAGGCAATATTTGCGGCGGCTAGCGCTGTTCCTCCCGAGGGATCGAAGGGAGGAGAAACTTCGACCACGTCCGCACCGACAAGGTTCAGATTTCGCAGGCCGCGCAGCAGGCGATTCACTTCGCGCGACGTGAGGCCGGCGAATTCAGGCGTGCCCGTGCCAGGGGCAAAAACCGGATCCAGGGCATCGATGTCAAAGCTAATATAAGTTGGCGCATCTCCAGCAACGCGGCGCGCTTCGCGGATTACGGCGTCGATTCCCATTTCCTCAAATTCTTCGATCGAAATAATACGAATGCCCTGCTGCAGCGGCCAATCGCGCTCGTCCGCGGAATAGGTAGAGCCGCGAATTCCAATCTGCACCACTCGTTTGGGGTCGAGCAGTCCCTCCTCGATGGCTCTTCGGAAAGGAGTACCGTGCGTAAATTTCAAGCCGCCGAAGTAGGAGTCAACGGTATCGGAGTGCGCGTCAAAATGGATCATCCCCACGGGCCGCGCGGCCGCGACGGCGCGCAAAATTGGCAGCGAACTCAAGTGGTCGCCGCCAATGGCCAGAGGCACGGCTCCCGCTTCCACAATTTGGCTGAAAAATTTCCGAATGTCTTCCAGGGAACGATTCAAATCAATTGGGTTTACCGGGGCATCGCCGAGATCCGCGACGCGGCAAATTTCGTACGGGGAAATTTTGGTAACCGAATGAACGCGCTTAATCAGGCTGGACATTTCGCGGACTTGCCGTGGGCCATGCCGAGGTCCCGGACGATTGGTCGTGCCGCCGTCCCAAGGAACGCCTACGATGGCAATATCCACGTCGCGCGGATCCGTCAAAACCGGGAGCCGCATGAATGTCGAGTGTCCGGCAAAACGCGGAGTTACGCCGGAATCGATGGGCTCATAGCGCTGAGTTGTCATGATTGTTTGTCCCAGGGATTTTCATCATTATTTGGCCAAAGTCCGTTCTGTTGGGTCACCTTCCAGCGCCGTTTTCTTTCTTTTTGTGCTCCAGAAAAACCACAACAAACCCAGGGCCAGATATCCCAGAAAAATCAATGGAAGTTTGCCATAAACGCCTTCCGGAACGGGATAAAGATTGCCGGCGAGCGCAAGCAGCATGACGAAGAACGTGAGCCAGGGAATGATCTGCGCTCCGGGACGAAAGGCGCCGTGATTGCGCAGGTAGCGAGGCAGCGCGAGGCATGTCAAACCGTAAGCCACAATGAAACCGTACGTGCCGAGTGAACCCATCCAGCCATACACGTCGAGGCCGCGAGCGCCTCGCGCGGCGAGCACGGCCACCGGGAGGACCGCGGCGATTCCCGTCACAATCACGGCGCGTCCGGGAGTTTCGTTGCGCGCATGCGTGACGCGGAGCGAGCCGTGCGTTAATCCTCCATGCGCCATCAGGAGGAGAACTCGAGCGGCGGCGGTGATGCACGCGAGCGTGCAGGCAAACAGGCTCACCAGCGCTCCAATATCAATTAAAAGTCCGAGAGATCCCTCTCCGGCCACTCCGGCAAGCACACGCATCGGAGCCGGGCTCGTGCCCAGGTCCTGGCCGGCGACGCGAAAGCCGAGGACTTCGGAATACGCGCACAGTGTAAAAATCGCTCCCGACAAAAGAGCGCTCTGGATCACCGCGCGAGGAATTGTTTTCAGGGGATCGCGCGCCTCGGAGCCGAGCGTCGTGGCGCTTTCAAATCCGACAAAACTGAAGAGGGCCAGAACAAGACCGAGGCGCAGGCCGCTGCCGGTCATGCCGCGAAGTTGTAGTTGTTCCCAATCCAGGTGGTGGCGAAATCGCACGAGAACCAGCGCGACAACGATGAGGATCAGTGAAACAGATACCGCCTCGATCCACAGCATGAGACGCGCGGAAACTTTTACGTCACGCCAGGCAATCCACACGGAAATCGCCGTGGCCAGCAGGGACAAAAAGACAGCGGAAACGATGTGGCTGCCCGAATCCAGAATCAAAAGATTTCCATAGTGATAAAAGCCGCCGATCACGCTCGATCCCGTGGCCACGTAGGCGAGCAGCAAGCTCCAGGCGACGATCGCGCCTGCCGCCGGCGGAAGAATTGGCGACGCATAGGAATACAGCGAGCCCGGCGAAGCCGAGTAACGCGCGAATTTACTGATGCAGAGCGCCACCAGGAAAATTGCGGCCGTGGCAAGAACGTAAGCGAGCCACGTGCCGTTGCCGGCCAGCGCGCAAACGAGCGGGATCGTGGCAACAGGCGTGGCGGTCGGAGAAATCGTCGAGACGGATTGCGCTAGAGTCTCCACGGGGGAGAGCGCCGCGTGCCGCAATCCATATCCCGTTTTCTCCAAATGCGCTTCGGGCACGCCGGTCATATAAAGTCCGTGTCTCCCCTAGTTTGTTTGCAGAAATTGCAGAGTGTAAGCCACCGCCGGATCAAATGGTTTCTCGATGACTTTCAAGTCGACGAGCTGTTCGTACATGGTAGTCCACCGCTTCGGATCCATTTGGCCGATCTGCGCGCCGCTGGCATTGTCCCCGGTAATGAAATGGCCGTCCCGCAGTTGTTGCCAGCTAAATTGCATCCATTCCGGATTGAGCGCGGGATTGAGTTTGGCAATCATGGCATGGGCCGGGCCCGGTTCATTCAGATAATCTTTCCAGCCTTTCAGCGATGCGCGAACAAATTTGGCGACGACATCGGGATGTTGCTGAACGAAATCCCGCGTCGTATACATCACGCGGTAAGGACTGTATCCGGCATCGCTGACCAGCAGAACGCGCGTCTCAATCCCAGCCTGGTGCGCGAAAAACGGTTCCGACGTCGCAAACGCCTGCTGAATATACTGCGGATCGGCCACAAAGTTAGCCACATTCATCATTGCCGGAACGACTTTAATGTTATTCAGTTGAAAGCGTTTCGCGATGAACTCAAACCACGTGGATTCGCCGACCTTGATGGCGACGGAATGCCCGTTGAGGTCGGAGAAGGTATGGATGGGCGAATCTTTTCTCACCATGATGCCTTGCGGATCGTGCTGCATCGTGGCGGCCACTGCGACCAACGATTGCCCTTCGGCATTCGATTCCAGAACTTTGTCCGAAGATCCCATGCCAAACTGCGCGCTTCCGGACGAAACTTGTTTTTCCACCGTGATGTACGGGCCGCCTGGAAGAATCGTTACGTCCAGGCCTTCGTCTTTGTAGAATCCCTTGGCCAGAGCGGTATAGAAACCTCCGTGCTCGGGCTGGGGATACCAGTCCGCCTGGAAAACAATTTTTGTCAGTCCGCTATTCTCGGCAGGGCGGCGGCATCCCAGCACGAAGATGCTGACGAAGATGCCGACGAAGATCAGTGCACACCAGATGCGGAAAAAACGCTTGGCCATGTTCACGAATCCATTCCAGAGTCTGCGGGCGAGAATAACACGCGGGGTTTCGCGGAATGCGGTCTAATCGTTCCGATGCAAAAATTGAATAAAGGCGTTGCGGCGGGCCCGGCTCGCAATATGTTAAATTGCGGCATGGCATTGTCTGCTAGCGCAAGGCCGCGCGCTGCCGCGATGGACGAAGGACGCATGCGGGAGATTTACGAATTCACCGCGCGATCCCTGAAGACCGCGCGCCCCGTGCCGTTCGGCGCGCTGATTGTCGACACACGCACGGGCGAACGCCTGATGCGCGCGACCAATGCGGTCCAGCGCGAAAACGATCCGAGCGCTCATGCCGAGACGCGCACCGTCCGGCTGGCCTGCAAGAAACTAAAACGCCCCTCTCTTGCCGGGTTTACGATGTACTCCACGTGCGAGCCGTGCGCGATGTGCATGGCGAATGCGCTGTGGGCCAGGCTCGATCGCGTGGTCTACGGGGCGACGATTGAAGACGCCAACCGCTTTTGCCTGCAAATTCATATTGGGGCTAAAGAAGTAGCGCGGCGCTCGGACATGCATTGCATCGTGGAGGGGCCGGTGTTGCGCGATCTCTGCAACACGCTTTTTACGCATCCGAACATGCAGAAGGCTTTTCGGGCCTGGAGCACGAGCAAAAGCAAATCCGCAAAATCGTGATTTTGACAAGAGCCGATATCCATGGACCCGAAACATATCGCTGAAATTCGATTGATCATTGGGGATTCTTCGCGCGTAATTGTGAATCCGCAAATCGTCGAGCAGCTCTCGCGCGATTTCTACTGGTATTCGCCTGTGCTTCGCAAGCAACTCGATGGAAAGCTGGGCGACGTCGTCGTTCAACCGCTCAGCGCGGCCGAAATTCAAAAACTGTTGCGCTACGGCTACGCGAATAATCTTCCCGTGACCGCCCGCGGCGCAGGCACGGGTAATTACGGGCAGGCGGTTCCGCTCGAAGGCGGCGTTGTTCTCGATCTCAGCCGCATGGATCGCATCGAGGAAATTCAACCGGAAGGCGTAGCCGTTTGCCAGCCTGGCGTTCGACTCGGGGAACTCGAGAATGAAGCGCGCAAGGCGGGGTGGGAACTACGGTGCTATCCCTCGACGATCATCAAGGCGTCGATCGGCGGATTTCTCGGCGGCGGTTCCGGGGGAATCGGCACGGTTGCGCACGGATACCTTCGCGATTTTCAAACGGTGCGGGCCATCGAAGTGGTCACCATGGAGCCGGAACCGCGCGTAATTCTTCATGAAGGAGAGGCGGTTCACGAAATTCTGCACGCCTGGGGCACCAACGGCATCATCACCCGTATTTGGCTCGCGCTCACTCCGGCCGTGGAATGGTCTCAGTGCGTTGCGGCGTTTGACTCGTTTGCCGCGGCATTCGATTTCGGCGAAAAAATTGCGACCGGGGCTCAATGGATCAAGCGGCTCGTCACTGTTTTCGAGTGGCCGATTCCTTCTTTTTTCACGCCGATCCGGAAATATGCTCCAGAAGGAAAAACGCTGATTTTTTTTATGATCGCTTCCAGCCAGCTCGCCGAATTGGAAGCGGCTGCCCAAGAAGGCGGAGGAACAATTACGCACAGCGCGGTTTATCCCGGCCTCAACGCCAGGCCGCTGCTTTCCGATTACACCTGGAATCACACGACGCTTTGGGCGATGAGATCGGACGAAGCCTATACCTACTTGCAATGCGGCTTCAACCCCGATACTGTGCGCGAACAGATGCGTCAATTGCGCGAGCGGTTCGGGCAGGAATTTTTATTTCACATGGAGTTCATGAAGAACGGAGAGGGCCGCGTGATTCCCGGCGCGATTCCCGTCGTGTACTACACAACAGAGGAACGGTTGAACGAAATGATCGATTTCTGCAGGGAGATTGGAGTGTTCGTGGCCAATCCCCACGTGAACAATGTGGAAGGAGGCGGGCGTTATCGCGCGGACAACGTCCAGTTGCTCGCCAAACAGCGCTACGACCCCAAAGGATTGCTCAATCCGGGTAAGATGATCACGTTCCATTCGGAATCCGCGACGGCCGGAGCAAAAACGAAATGAAAACCTGGATCCCGGACGCGCGAAACTTCGCCTATTTGAATTGGAAGCAAGTAGACGCGCTTCCTCGCGAGTCCACGCTGCTGGTGCTTCCCACGGCGGCCATTGAGCAGCATGGACACCATCTGCCTTTGGCAACCGACACGTTGATCAACAATCTGCTTCTGGGACATGCGCTCTCTAAATTGCCTGCCGATTTACCCGTGTACGCGCTGCCGGCCGTCCATTACGGCAAGAGCAACGAGCACATCGGTTTTCCCGGAACGCTTTCGTTCAGCGCCACGACATTCATGGCCGTGCTGCGCGATCTCGGTTCCAGCTTGTCAAAAGCCGGGTTCCGAAAGCTCGTTCTCTACAACACCCACGGCGGAAATACTTCGTTGATCGACGTCATGTCCCGCGACCTGCGCGCGGAATTCGGCTTGAGAACGTTTGCGCTGCATGGCTCCGGCGGAATTTCGTTTGAAGGCCTCGATCCTCAGGAACGCGCGTATGGATTTCACGCGGGCGAAGTCGAAACTTCGTTCCTATTGTCAAGCGTGCCGGAGTTAGTGGATCGCTCCGCATATACGCACAATTACATCGCGGACATTTCCAAGCCGGGGATGCTGCTGCCGGAAAATGGGCCAGCCACATTTGCGTGGCTTACGCGTGACATCGCGTCCAGTGGCGTGATGGGCGATCCGCGGCCAGCCACTTCAGAAAAAGGCGCGCGCTGGATCGAACAAGCGGCCACGCGATTGGCCGCTGCGCTCCAGGAAATGGCACGCTATCCGGATCAGCGCACGCCATGAGCAAATCCGATTGGATCGATTGCGGCGGAGGCGTGCGCCTCGAACGTGGCGTCCGCGCCCGGATGCGCGATGGCGTGGAACTGGTTTCCGACCACTACTATCCTCCACAGCCCGGTCCGCAACCGACGCTCCTGATGCGTCAGCCTTATGGACGCGACATTGCATCCACGGTTGTCTATGCCCATCCAACATGGTTTGCGCGTCACGGATACAACGTCGTCATTCAAGACGTTCGCGGCCGCGGCGATTCCGAAGGCGAGTTTTATCCTTTTCGCAATGAGGGCGCCGATGGCGCTGACACGATCGCGTGGCTGCGCGCGCGGGCCGAATCGAATGGCCGCGTTGGCATGTACGGTTTCTCTTATCAGGGGATGACGCAACTTTTGGCCGCAGCCGAACAGCCCGAGGGCTTGCAGTGCATTTCGCCTGGGATGGCCGCATGCGATTTGTATCGCGGTTGGTTCTATCACCAGGGAGCGCTACAACTCGCGTCGACGCTCGGCTGGGGATTGCAGTTGTTGAAAGCGGACGCGCGACGGAAACAGTTGCGCGATGCAAGCGACAAGCTCGAACAAGCCTGGGCGCAACTCTCGATGCAAACAAGCTTGCTGCCTAATCGGTCGCACCCTGCCTTGCACGGCGAAGGTCTCCCCTCTTACGTGTTCGACTGGCTGGATCACGACGGTCCCGGAGAATATTGGACGGCGCTCGACGTGAGCCAGCGCCTCGATAAAATCCGAATTCCCGCGCTGCACATCTCCGGCTGGTATGACATGTTTCTTCGCGGCAGCGTCGATGGCTTTCTCGCTCTGCGTAAATTTGCGGGAAGCGAATTTGCGCGCGAGAACCAATACCTACTTGCGGGGCCCTGGACGCACATTCCGTGGGGAGATCGAATTGGCGCTGCGGACTTCGGTCCTGAGGCGCTCATCGACACGGACACAATTCTATTGCGCTGGTTCGATCACTGGTTGAAAGATTCCGGCGCGTTTGCGGGAAAAGCGCATGTGTGCCACTTTGTTCTCGGAGAAAATTTCTGGCGAGAATCGGAAACTTTTCCCGCTGAGGCAAAATACGCCCTCTTCCTTCACAGCGAAGGCAGAGCGAATTCGCGCAAAGGAAATGGAACGCTTTCAGGAGCAAACCCCGGCGCCGGCGAGCCTTGCGACATTTTCGTCCACGATCCCGAAGTGCCCGTCATTGCGCCCGGCGGCCCGACTGCCGCGAGCGGTTCATTCGATCAAGCGGCATTGGAACTCGGAAATAACGTCCTGGTTTATTCGACGGAGCCGCTGGAAATTCCGCTTTGGGTTTTTGGCATTCCACGCGTGGTTCTTTATTGCGCCACATCGCTGGCGACTGCTGACTTCACCGCAAAGCTTGTGCGCGCGAAGCCCAATGGCGCGGCGGAATTTATTTGCATGGGAGTAGCGCGGTCGAACTACCTCTTCGCATCGAATGGCTACGCCGCGGACAAAATTCACCACTGGGACTTTTCTCTCGAACCCACATCGTGCCTTTTTAGCAGGGGAGACCGCATTCGTCTTGAAATCGCCAGCAGCGCGTTTCCACTCTTTGACCGAAATCCCGGCAGCGATGTGCCTTCCAGCCGGGCGACTTCCTGGGATTGGCGGCGGTCGACGCAATTCGTGTTCCACAATCACGATTGCCCTTCGGCGCTTTATTTGCCCGCCTCCGAGAGGCAGGAATGAACGCCGACGCTTGCGTGCCGGAAATTGAGATCGCGGGCGTTACGAAGCAGTATGGCAATGCGCAAACGGTTTTGGAATCGATTGACTTGATTGTCGCCAAGCAGGAATTCCTCGGCATCATTGGCCCCTCGGGTTGCGGCAAATCCACAATTCTCAAACTGATTGCCGGTTTAGCCATTCCGAACAGTGGGACGATTCGCGTGGATGGGATGACGCCGCAAAATGCCAGGGAAACGATTTCGTTCGTTTTTCAGGACGCGACGCTGCTTCCGTGGCGCACGGTGAAAGAAAATATCGGCTTGGGCCTCGAACTCGAGCGCATTCCGAAGAACCGGCGTGAAAATGAAATTGCCGCTCTGCTCGAACTGGTAGGGCTCAAAAATGTAGCCAGGGCCTATCCGCGCGAATTGTCGGGCGGGATGAAGATGCGAGTTTCGATTGCTCGTGCGCTGGCGACGAACCCGCGGCTGATGCTTCTCGACGAACCGTTCGCTGCGCTCGACGAAATGTCTCGCGACCACTTGAACGAAGAAATCCTGCGCCTGCGCGCGGAACAAAATTGGACGGCAGTCTTCGTGACGCACTCTGTTTCCGAGGCGGTATTTCTTTCCGACCGGATTGTCGTGTTGGCGCCGAATCCTGGGCGAATCCACGCGGAGTTTCGAGTGGAGTTGCCGGCGCCGCGCACCTCTGCGATCCGCAATTCCCGGGAGTTCGATGCGATTGTCGCGCGCGTGTCGCACACGTTACGGGAGACGCTGCGGCCATGAAGCGGCAAGCCATCACCGCTCTCAACGCTCTCGCGGTTTTCGCAGCGCTGGTTGCGCTCTGGCAGATTGTTTTGTGGGTATTTCACGTGCCGCCCTTCATGCTTCCTTCGCCATGGGCCGTGGCACGGGCCGTGGGCGCGCGATTTCCCTTATTGCTGAACGCACTGGCCATCACGGCGGAAGAATCCGCCGGCGGCCTCGGGGCCAGCATCGTTTTCGGCGTGCTGGTCGCGCTGCTTTTTGCTCAATCGCGCTGGGTGCGAAAGATGCTTTACCCTTACACTCTGCTTCTGCAAACCGTGCCTATCATCGCGATCGCGCCGTTAATCCTGATGTGGATGGGAGCGGGCATTTTCGCGGTGACGTTCATTGCATTTATTATTTCGCTCGCGCCCATTATCGCCAACACTACGCAGGGCCTCATCAGCGTCGATGAAAATCTGGTGCATCTTTTTCTGATGCACAATGCCTCGCGCGCTCAATTGCTCTTCAAGCTGCGGCTGCCGAATGCCGTCCCGGACCTTTTTGTCGGAATACGAATCGCCAGCGGAATTGCCGTGATCGGCGCGATTACCGGAGAGCTCTTCGCCGGCTCGAGCCGCGTCGGAGAAGGCGGGCTTGGATATTCGATCCTGTACGCTTCCTCTCAGTTGCAGACGGACTATTTATTTGCCCTGGTGCTGGCCGCGACCGTGTTGGGATTCGGTTTCCTGTTTCTGGTAATGTTTCTGGAATGGTATTTTCTGCATCGCTGGCACGAATCGGCTCGCGCGCCCGAAGCGGAATGAAGAAACAAAATGGCGAAGCGGAATGGGAAAGCGGGAGGGCAAAGTGGGATGGAAAAGCGAAATAATAAACCGGAATGACTGCGTGAATTCAATGCGCACCGCGCGATTCTTGAATTGCAAATCTTTGGATTTTAAATTTCAAATTTGAGATTTAAAATTTGTGAAAGTTTGCGAGGTGAATCAACATGCTGCGGCTCGAAACAGAAACCGGATGGTGGCTCGTAAAGCATCCCGATCATGCGCGTCTCGCGGGCGCTTTCGCCGAGCGCTGGGGCAACGATCTTTTCTTGCCGCCCGAGCCGCGGGAACACGTTTTGCGCGGCATCGCCCGCCACGATGACGGCTGGGCCGCCAGGGACGCCGTTCCGCAAATCACACGGCAAGGGAAACCCAGCGCTTTCTCGACCGAACTCGTGGGCAAATATTCGGGCTTCGAGGAGATTGACCTCGTGGATTACCTCGCGGTGCGCGACCGAGCCGTGCGCGAGATAGCCGCGGAAGATCCGTACGCAGCGCTCCTCATTTCCATGCACACATACAGCCTGCTGCACGATCACGCCGACCGCTCCACTATCGCGCCTGCGCAATTGCCGCTGCTCGATCAATTCCTGGAACGGCAGAAAGCGCTGCAAAATTCCTTGCGCGAGCAAATTGCGGCGAATGCGAATTTGAAACGGGAGCATAAGACCGAAAGTGCAATTTTGGATCACTTTCGTTTATTGCAAGCCAACGACTATCTTTCTCTGCTCACTTGCGTGGATTTTCAGAAGCCTGTAAACCTGCTGCACGCACTGCCGGCGCGGGACGGCAAACGCATTCCCGTCCAGGCGCGCGCGATTGCAACCCGCCACTTCGTTTTGGAACCTTATCCGTTCGCTGAGCCGTCGCTTACCTTTCAATTTCCCGCGCGGCATGCCAAAGGAAAATTGTTTTCTGAGGCGAAAGAATTGCAGGCCGCTTTCGCAGCCGCGCCCGTCGAAATGTTGTCGGTCACCGTCAGCGCGAAGTAACGTGGCGCAGGCTTCAGCCTGTGGGTTTTTGCCCTTGCTTGCGCTAAACCCCACAGGCTGAAGCCTGCGCCACTAAAACCGCTTGCCATCCATATTTGAATTTTCTTATTGGTGCCAATAGCATTTCTGATCAAGGAAGAACCGAGACATGCGCGGAAACGATGCGCCAGCCATCGGGAAACCGCACCCACACCTGGCTTTGCCGCCCTGAAATAAGTTTGCCATTTATGCTGCGCTCGAATTCAAGCGTGATGCTGCCGAAATCGCGCCCGAATGTGACGATGTCGAGCCGCCTCACTTTTCTCGCCAGATTGGCGGGCGAGCGGCCTTTGCGGAAGGCGTCGATCTCCTCGATGCCGTACAAATTCTCGGTGATTCCGAAGCGCATTGCGTACGGCGACGCCCAGAACATGCGCGTTAGCGTTTCCGCATCGTTGGTGACTAGCGCGGCTTCATATTTCGGATAGAGCGCCAGCAGTTCCGCGACGATTTCGGGATCATTGATCTTCATGGATCTTCATGTCGATTGCTTTTTAGTATCACCTCAGCCTGCGCTGCGAAAATCAAAAAAGTTTTCTCGCGGGAAGGATTTGTTTCGAGATCGCCGCGGATACTGTGAATATCGGCTCATTCACAACCTGGCTAAGCCGCAGATTCATCACCACGCTGCAAAGCAGGTAAGCGTGAACCGCGCTGAAGCCCCAGCGATCTGCGAGCAAATCGATCATGCGCGAAGTCGCCG
>PMOP01000328.1 GCA_003161495.1 Acidobacteriota bacterium
TTCAGCCTGTCGGTTTTGAATTCAGCGCGATCGAAAATAAGAGCGACAGACTAAAGTCCGTCCTACTTTCCCGCCAATCGAAACAGCTCCGCAAACTGAGGGACCGTAAGTTGTTCGGCGCGCACGTCTGAAGCAAGACCTGCCTCTTCCAAAATATCCTCGGTTCTCGTCCCCAATCGCGCACGCAAATTATTGCGCAGCGTTTTTCTTTTTTGCGCGAAACACTCCTTCACGAAATCGAGGAATGCGTTTTCATCGGCCACGGTATTGTTCGCGCGCCCTCCAGGCATGCGGAAACTTACCAGCGCGGACGCCACCTTGGGTGGAGGCCGAAACGCCCCGGGAGGAATCCGAAACGCGATTTCCGGCCGCCCGAACCACTGCGAAGCCACGGAAAGATACCCGTAGTCGCGGCGTCCCGGTTGCGCCACGATACGCACCGCGACCTCAAATTGAATCACGATGTAAATTGCGGCGATCCGCTCCACATACTCAAACAGGCGATGCAAAATGGGCGACGTAATGTAGTAGGGCAAATTTCCATAAACGGAAAAGCGCTCGCCGCTTGTCAGTTTCTCGAAATCAACCGCCATCACGTCGCTTTCGATTATTTCCACGTTTTTGCATGGTGCAGTGACTTCGCGCAACTGCCTGGCAAGCCGTGGGTCAAGCTCGATGGCGAACACTTTGCTCGCCCGCTCTGCGAGGCGCATCGTCATTTCCCCATGCCCCGCGCCGATTTCTACCCACATGCCATCGCCGATACGAACCTCGCTCGCGATCCGCTCCTGCCAACTCGCGTCGGCAAGAAAATGCTGTCCAAGTTTCTCTGGTGACATGGCAGGGAAGTGTAGCAAGAGGCGAGCGCATTCACAGCTCTAAGTAGGAAGGGTCTCGTAGCGCCGGCGTCCCGCCGGCAATTTTTCGGCGCGACACACGTACAAAACCGCCGGCGGGACGCCGGCGCTACAAAACCATTCGTGCGACACGGTCGTTCTTGTTTTTACGAGCCTGCCGCCTGGCCCATTGCCGCCGTCATGCGCTTGCGCATTTCTTCGGGCGATACGTCCTCCACATGCGTCGCAACGGACCACATGTGTCCGAACGGATCGAGCAGCGAGCCGGAGCGGTCGCCGTAAAATTGGTCTTTTATCGGGCGAAGCGGCTTGGCGCCGTTTTCCACGGCTTTCTTTATCACCGCGTCGACATTTTCAACGTACACATGCAGGCCGACGGAATATCCGCCAACCGTTTGCGGGCTCATCACACCCGTCTGCGGATTCTCGTCGGCCAGCATCACGATGGAGTCGCCGATTTTTACTTCCGCGTGCATGATCTTGCCGTTCGGTCCCGCCATGCGCACAATTTCCGTTGCTCCGAAAACGTTTTTGTAAAAGTCCATTGCACTGGCCGCGCTTCTTACAAACAGGTAGGGAGTCACGTTGTGGTAGCCGTCGGGAATTGCTTTTACGCCGCTCATGATTTCACCTCGCTAGAATGGGAATGAATCTGGAAACACATGGATTGATTCTACATCGAAAGTCCAGTGGCGCATGCTTTAGCTTGCGGGGTTTAGCTCTTGCAAGACTTAAACCCCGCAAGCTAAAGCATGCGCCACTCGTTTCTTGACGGAGGCAATCTGTTTCAGTAGGTTGGAAGCTTCGGGTTCGATATGAAAATACTCTTTGTCGCATCGGAAGGCCTTCCATTTTCAAAGACGGGCGGCCTCGCGGACGTGATCGAAGCGCTGCCAAAATCGCTGGCCGCCCTCGGCCATGAAGTGACCGTGCTTCTTCCGCGTTACCGCAACACGCGGGCGGTTCCTGTCCCCGTGCCGACGCTCACGATTCCGATGGGCGATGGCCTGCGTTTCCCGCGAATCGAGGAGGGTGGGGCGCTCCACGGCGTTCAATATTATTTCGTGGATGATCCGGAATACTTCGATCGCGAGCAACTGTACGGCGTGGCGGGCAAGGATTATCCCGACAACGCCGAGCGTTTCGCGGAATTCTGTGGCGCGGCCATCGAATTCTGCAAGCACGTTTGGATGCCGGATGTGATTCATTGCCATGACTGGCAGGCGGGCCTCGTTCCCGTGCTTCTGCGGACACGGTATGCGAAAGACGAGGCGCTACGGGAATTGCGTGTCATCTTCACGATCCACAACATGGGCTATCACGGCGCGTTTCCGCGCGAGACCATGAAGAAAATCGGTTTGCCGGAAACCTTATTCACCATCGAGGCGATGGAATTCTACGGGCGCATTAATTTCCTGAAGGGCGCGCTGATTTTTTCGGATTTTCTCACGACGGTGAGTCCGAAATACGCCGAGGAAATAAAAACCGTGGAGTACGGCCACGGCCTTGACGGCGTGGTGCGAAATCGAGCCGACCGTCTCACCGGAATTCTGAACGGCGTGGACTACTCGGCGTGGAGTCCGGAGCGGGACAAGTTAATCGCCGCGCGGTATTCACCGAAAGATTTGTCGGGCAAGCTGGCTTGCAAAAAAAATCTACTGGAGGCGTTCGGACTACCCCCGGAAACCATTGACAAGCCGGTGATCGGAATCGTCTCGCGCTTTGCCGGACAGAAGGGTTTCGACCTGATCGAACAGGTCGCGTCGGATTTGCTGGAAGAGGACCTGGCGATTGCGGCCCTCGGCGCGGGCGAACCGAAATACGAGAAGCTATTCCGCGAACTGGCCAAAGCATTTCCCGCAAAGTTCGGCGTGAAGGTGGCGTATGACAACATCCTCGCGCACAAAATCGAGGCGGGCGCGGATATGTTCCTGATGCCATCGCGGTACGAGCCTTGTGGCCTGAATCAAATTTACAGCTTGAAGTACGGCACCGTACCCGTGGTTCGGGCCACCGGCGGTCTGGACGACACGATCGATGCGTTCGATCCGGCGACGGGAAGCGGCACGGGATTCAAGTTTCAGGAGTATGATGGTCCTGCGCTGCTCGGAGCGATCCAACAGGCGCTTTCCATTTTCCGAAGCGATCCCGCGGCATGGCGCCGCATCCAATTGAACGGGATGGCCAGGGACTTCTCGTGGAAAGTGTCCGCGGCAGAATATGCAAAGCTGTACGAGGCGGCCCGGAAATTCGGAAACCAAAGGGCTACAACTTCATCTAATCAGCCCGGGGCAAAATCGGCTAAAATAACGCCGGTAGTTCCCACAGGAAAGGGTTCACATGGCAGATAATGTTACAAGTGTAACGGACAGCACATTTCAGGCGGAAGTCATCGAGGCGAGCAAGACGCAGCCCGTGATGGTCGATTTCTGGGCGGAGTGGTGCAGGCCTTGCCTGATGCTGGCTCCGACCGTGGCGGAGGTTGCGACCGCCTACGCGGGAAAAATTAAGGTAGTGAAGTTAAACGTCGACGAAAATACCAACTCCGCCGGCCAGTTCAACATCCGCGGGATTCCAACCCTGCTCATCTTCAAGGGCGGGCAAGTCGCCGAGCAAGTGGTCGGTGCGGTCCCTCGCGACCAGATCGAGAAAGCCGTTCAGCGCCACATCGCGTAAGCCCCCATGCCACATCCAACTCGCGCCGGGACGGTCCAACCGGCCCGGCGCAGATGCCATTGGGCGCAAAGCGACGCCATGGCTCGCTACCACGATGAAGAGTGGGGCGTGCCCATCCACGACGACCGCGGCCTGTTCGAATTCCTGATCCTTGAGGGCGCGCAAGCGGGACTCAGTTGGGAGACGGTCCTGCGGAAGCGCGAGCGCTACCGCGAGGTCTTCGACGGTTTCGAGGCTTCCAAAATCGCGCGGTACGACGCACGAAAAGTGCGCGCCTTGCTCGCCGATCCGGGCATCATTCGCAATCGCCTGAAAATTTCTTCCACNNTTCACCGGCGGGAAAACGCTGCGGCAGGCGCGGCGCGGCCCAGGGAGTGTACCTGCGCGAACCGCGGAATCGGACGCCATGAGCAAGGATTTGAAGAAGCGCGGATTCCGTTTCGTCGGCTCCACGATTTGCTACGCATTTATGCAAGCCACAGGCATGGTGAACGATCATCTGCGCTCGTGCTTTCGCTGGGCGGAGATTGAGTAGCACAGGCACTCTTGCCTGTGCGGTTTTCTGTAATTTACGCCATGGAATTATTCTGAGCGCGCCAAAACCGCACAGGCAAGAGTGCCTGTGCTACCAAAACCACCGAATCATTTCGCGAGCAGGCGCAGAGCGCTTGCGGGGTAAAGGGCGAGCAAACGTCCTTGAGGCGGCGAGATGCGCTCCAATTCCAAAAGGGCGAGGCCGGCTTTCTTGAGTTCCGTTATTTTTGCGCTGGTGTGCAGGACGTGGCCGATCACGAGGTGCAGGTGCGGTTCGTGGCCGAAACAAAGCACGACTTTGGCTTTCATGGACTGCAGCTCCCGCAATAAATCGGAAGGGGCGCTCGTGCCTTTCAAGGCGTCGGTGCGAACGATTTTTTTGGAAGAGTAGCCGATCGTTTCGCAAAAAATTTCCGCGGTTTGCACGGCGCGCAGCCACGGACTGGTCAGCACCGCGTCGGGTTTCACGTCAAGGGCGCGCAATCCGAGAGCTGCGGCATGAGTGCGTTTCATGCCTTTCGGCGTGAGCGGGCGCTCCGTATCGGGCGGGCAATTGGGATCATCGCGGTCCACGGCGATGCCGTGACGGATCAAATAAAGATGCATCATTAAGCGACTCTCTCTTTCTCAACCAACAGCACCCGCTGAAACGTCAGGCGCAGATTCAATTCCCGTTCCAGAAGCCGCGCTTTTCTTTCGATGCCGGCGAGATTCAGGCGGGATGCGTCGCGCATTTCCACGTGGATGCGGACGTCGCGGGGCCCGCCTTCGACGGTGATTTTGGAAATGGCCTGGCGGTGATCGCTTTCCAGGCGCTCGGCGAGGCGCAGCATTCCGGCCAGCAGTCGCGTTTTCTTTTTTTGTTCTCGAGTGAGCGTGGCGTACACGGAGTGCGCCGTGCTGGGTTCGGATTTCCGGTTGTGGTAGCGCACGAGGCAAGCCGTCATATTTTTCGCCCACCCGCGCAAGCCCGGAATCTTTGCGTTGTGAATCAAATATTCGCCGTGACGATGGTGCGCTTTGCGATTGATGAGCACGCCACAATCGTGAAGCATCGAGGCCGAGGCGAGAATGGTTCGCGCATCAAAATCCAGATGATGATACGGCCACAGCTGGTCAAAAAGTTGCAAGGCGAGCGCCTGGACTTGTTCCGCGTGTTTCAAATCGCAACGCACGCGGGCGGCAAAGGACTCCGCTCCGGCGAGCATGTCTTGCGAGCGATTGCGATGCTCCTCGCTAAGTTCCGGCGGGCCCATCTGCGCGGAAGCCAGTTCATACAGCAAGCCCTCACGCACTCCCACGCGCGGAATAATCATTTGGCGCAGGCGCAACCACGATGCCACCGTCACCAGAACGATAGCCGCAACGCCCATCACCTCCGCGCGGTCCCGGCGCACGGAAAACGATTTCATGCGCTCTTCCACGCTCAATTGCAGAATGTTCCAAAGGCGATCGCGCAGCAATCGGGGATTCAGGGTAGTGAAGCCTTTCATTCGCGGCCCTGCAGCCAGTGCCGCAAGCGTCTCCGCGTTGCCGCCGCAAGCAACTGTATAGCTTCCGGAAGGACGGGGACGGGCGGGCAGCATGCTTTGCAGGATGGACAAGACGCGCAGGCGAATTTCATTCGCGGTGTGTTCGTGAATCGCGCCCTGCGCGTGAAACGCTTCCATCAATCGGACCGTTCCGAGAGGCAGGCCGATGCTTTGCCGCAGGACGCCGCGGTGCAATTCATTGAGCTCGAGGCTGCCGCCGCCGAGATCGAGAATAAAGCGCGGGGGATCGAGATCGCGAACCGCGCGGAGGACGGCGACACGAACGAGCCGCGCTTCTTCCTCGCCGGAGATAATCTGCAAATCGATTTTGGCCTGATGGCGGATGCGTTCCAGCAGAACATGGCCGTTGCGAGCCTCGCGCGCGGCGCTGGTCGTCACGGCTCGATACGCGGTGACGCCGCGCGCGTCCATGATGCTGCGGAATTCGCGGAAGGCCGCGGTCGCCTCGCGCAATGTTTTGCGATCGAATTCCCCGGAAGTAAAAACGGAATGGCCGAGGCGCACCGGAGCCCGGACTGACTCTACAATTTCCCAATCATCGGCGGAGCGAATTCGCGCGATCATCAGGCGGAACGCGTTGGATCCGGCGTCGATCGCCGCGAGTTGGATGGGTTTGCGAAGTCTTAGCGCCACAGGTGGGCCAGCGCAGCGGATGGCCGGTAATGCGTCCGTTGAATGCCAAGATGAGCGGCGATGCGCTTCCGCAAGTCCGTGTTTACGGAAACGACGCTGGCCTCGCCGTCCAGCGCCAGAAAACCGTGGCGTTCGGAAAGCGATTCAAATTCATTCTTGATCTTGGCTTGATAAAGGATGAAGGACTGAAACAAATCGTCGGAAAGCGAAAGGTCGCGGCCGGATTCCCAGTAACTGATCGTGTGCGACTTGCGAAACTCGCGCTCGAACGCCACTTCCGGGCGCACGTTGAGCCAGAATGTGAGATCGGGGCGAACCGCCATTTCGTATAAACCGTTCAGGTAGTCGCGTTCGATGCCGCGGGCCACCGCGCGGGCAATCAAAGTATAGAAGTATCGGTCGGCGAGAACAACAAAATCGGAACGCAGCGCCGGGATGATGCGGTGCTCGAGCTGATCGTAGAAATCCGTAGCGTACATCAGCGTAAGCGTCATTCGCGTAATCGTGTTCTCGGCCAGGAGCGCGTCGATGTCTTTCGCCACCAGGCCCGAGCGGCGCAGGCCCATCGTCTCCACCGCGAAACCTTCGGACTCCAGCCATTCGGTCAGCAGGGAAATCTGCGTCGAGCGGCCCGATCCGTCCATGCCCTCGATGACGATGAGGGAGCCGCCGAATTCCTCGTCGTTCACGCCAGGAAGAGGAAGTCCATAATTGCGCGGGGACGCTCCGGTGGGAGAAAGTCCCTTTTTTGAATGGCCGTTTTTTTTGCTCGACTTCGCGGATTTCACAGGGCCCTCCGCGCGGATTTCTTGGGGGCGAATCGCGCTAGATCGATGCGCGCCTTTACCATCTGGCGCATCTGCTTCTGCAGGGAATTCACCGGCAGCGTGCCGTCCATTACCACGAACTTGTCCGACTCGATCATTTCGTCGTACTGCGCCAGGATGCGTCCCTGAAAAATTCGGAAACTTTCCGCGCGATCCAGGGAGAGATTCAAATCCATTCCGGCTTCGTAATACTTCAGCTTCGGGCGGCCGCTCATGATTCGCTTGACGGCCACATCGAGTGGCGCGCGAAAATAAAACGTAATATCCGGAACGGGGGCGAACCGGTAAAGATTGCGCAGCCATCGCGGGGAACAGTTTCGCGCCACGTCGCGCGCAAACGCCGTATAGATATAGCGATCGGCAAGGACGAGGTATCCGCTGTGAAGCAGCGGCAGGATCTGCCGTTCGCAGCGATCGGCAAAATCGGCGGCATGGAGCAGAGAAAACGTGGTGGGCGTCAGAAGCCGCCGCTGCTTTCCGCGGCGCGTGGCCGACTTCACGAGCGGCGAGGAATTCCACTCCGTAAAATGAAGGCGATAGCCGCCGATTTCCAGCCAGCGCTTCAATAAGTAGAGTTGTGTGCTTTTCCCTGAGCCATCGATGCCTTCTACAACAATCAGAGCGCCGGGATACTTTCGGGAAGGCTCCAGCCGCAGGGAGGGAGCTTCGGGAGTTTCAACAACCGGATCGCTGAAGGATTGCTCAACCGCTGACGATGGACGCGAAGTCACGAGCGTGTCTCCCAAACTTCCATTATACGCACACAATGTAAAAGTTTGGTGACAACAAGATGAGTGAAATATGAACGGCCGGAGCGCCAGCTTGATCCCTTGTTCGCCACAAGGGGTAGGATTCACCGTTTGGAAGCAGCTCCGACCGGCTGAAGCTCAGGTTTCGAATCGCTCGGGGTTTCGGGGGCAATGGGCTTCGAAAAGAGCGCGATCGCATCCGAGATTCGCTGGGATTCCTTCTGTTTGGCCGTCTGCCAATTCAGAAAGGCGTCCTTGGCTTGCGTCACCTCGCCCAGGTTGTGCTTGATGCGATCCAGGCAATGCGCGGTCATGCGTTCGATCTCCACCTGGATCTGCGCGCTTTCCTGGGACTTTCGCGCCTCGTATTCTTCAAATCGCTTGCGCTCGGCTGCCTCATAGCTGTTCAGCGCATCCAGGCGTTTGGCGCCATCCTGCAGCAGTTCGCCAATCGGAATGCCTGCGGCTTCCACAGCCATCAGAATGGAGGCCCTCTTTACATCATTGGCCATGCCTTGCAGGTGATTGCTGTCGAGCATGGACGATACGGTGTCGATGTTGTAGCCGAGCCGGGAACTCATGATCCCCACCGCGACGTAAATATCCTGCAACGAAAGCAGGCTGCCCTGGTTGGGTGGAAGTCCAGTGGCTCTTGCGTATGGGGTCGTTTGATGTTCTGGATTGGATTTGGCATCGGCGTTACTCACCTGTGCTTTCGGATTACTACTGTTTCCATCCACTGCGGCCTGCTTCTGGCGTCCGGAACCGATATTCATTAATTTATTAAACACGATGTTCCTCTCTTGTCCTTGTGACGGCGGTTGCGCAAGGGGTTCATTTTGCACGTGAGTGTCTGACTTTGGAGGGTTCCTTGTGCCGGGATCGGCAATGGGTGAACTTTTGTTCGAAACCTCAGCTGCATTCGGCGGTTTGGGGACTGCTTGTACCGGCAAGGCGACGGTTTGGGCGACAATTGGTGCAAGCGCTGGCTCAGGGTGGATGGTTGGCAATTCCTGCGTAATCTTTGGTTGCTGCGGCGGTTCGGGTTGAATTGGTGGCGCAGCTTCCACGGCGACAGGTAATGCGCCCGTTTTGACTTCGATTGGTGCAGGCGCTGGCTCAGGGTGGATTGTTGGCAATTCCTGGGTGATCTTTTGTTGCTGTGTCGGCGCGGATTGAATTGGGGACGCAGCTTCCACGGCGACAAGCAGTGCCACCGTTTTGTCTCCGATGGGCGCAGACACCGGGTCGGGATGGATTGCAGGCAATTCCTGCTTAGCCCTTTGTTGCTGCAGCGGTGCGACCTGAACCGCGGGCACTTCCTCCTCGACCATGGGTGAAACGAGGATTTTGGCGGCGATTGCGGCCGGTCCAGGCACGGGACTGGGCATAGGAAGGTCCTGCGCAGTATTTTCCTCTCGCGGCAGTGCCTCTTGGGTGTTGTTCGACGAAAGTTTGGATGGGTTGGTTGTCGCATGAGCAAGCAACTCCGTTGTTTGCGGCGAGTTTTCAAAGGCCTCACGCTGAATGCCTAGAACGAAATCCCCTCCATCGCGCCGGCAATACTTGGCAATCCCGAGGAACTCCTCCTTAAGCCACCTGACTTTCAGCTTGGCCCCAATGTTTACGGGCACGGGGAGGCGGATACACGCCCCAGAAGCGGATGTATCCTCGATCTTTGCCAAAACGCCTCGCCAGGCTCCGGGTTGATCTTCCCAGAGCACTTCGGCTTTTGCCATGATGGCTTTCCTTGGCTCCAGCCTAAGTCTGATCAGACCACTCATAATCAAGATATATCGGCAAAAAATGGAAGCTCTTCACCGTAAGAATTAGAGCATTCTAATGTTTTTGATTTATGTAGCGCCCGCCTTCAGGCGGGCAACAAACTTGAGATTACGAAGATGCCCGCCTAAAGGCGGGCGCTACAAAGCGGTTGAAGGGTTAATCGCCCGAGACTGAGACGCTACTGTCCCCAGATTTTTTCGCGTGAATCCTCGAAGGGATATACATGGACCATCCAGCCGAAGATCACGGGATAGAACGTGCCGCCGGCCTCGGTGCAGGCGTCCTTGGTGAGAATGGAGCCTTGCAAGCCGAATTTCGTGAGGTCGGCGTGGCCACGCTCTTCCTTCGGAGGCATGCAGAGGTTGGTGTGCAAGTGCCACTGGGCGATGCTGAGGGGGACGCGTTCGTTCAATTGTTCTTCCGACACGCGCTTGGGCATGGTGTACATCGCGCCGATCAGGTCGTATCCGGTTTTTGTTTTTTTGTAGAGCAGGGAAGTCGGGCGAGACGGATCGAAGCTGAACGATTCCAGATATCCATTATAATAATTAGTAAAATGGTACTCAGCTTGGGGAAGATCGGGCATGAAGATCCGGAATCCGTCGGCGAGCGCGACGTGGTAATCCTTGTACCTCTCAATGGACTCGCGCAATTCGGAGGCGATCTCGTCGGCCTTGACCCAGTCCTGCGGCGTGGCGACG
>PMOP01000070.1 GCA_003161495.1 Acidobacteriota bacterium
CCCGAGGCGCTGAAAAAAATCGGGCGATAACAGCGGAGAGTTAATCCCCTTTTTCGATCCATTCGCTTTTTTCGCGATCCAGCCAACTCGCTCACCGACGTAACTATTTGCACTCATCACCTTAAGCAACCGATTCGCGTTTTGCTTGTGTGAAAGATAATGGATTGAGTCAGGTGATCCAGCCGGCAAAACGCGTGGAAGGGGAAATCATCATGGCCGTTTTGGTCTTGAAATTTGAAGGCTCGGTGCTGCGAAATGTTCCCGTGCTGGATGTCCCCATCACCATTGGGCGCGCGCCGGACAACTCCATTGCCATCGACAATGTGTCCATCTCCACGCACCATGCCCGCGTCGAAATCCAACAAGGCCGCCTGATCCTCAGCGATCTGGGGAGCTTGAATGGAACGTTCGTCAACGCCCAACGCGTGAAGAGCGCCACCTTAAAGGACGGCGACGTCATTGCCATCGGCAAGCATTCCATCTATGTGGACGAATTGGACCGGCCGGAACTCGGGCGGCATAACGTGCCGCAACCCGTGAAGGAACTGGTGACCGTTCCCGCCATGGCCGAAACGTTCGTTCTGGATACCAGGCAACGCCGGCAGATGATCCAGGAGCTGGCAGCGGCGGGAGAATCTTCGCAGCTCGCTCCGACGCGTGTGCAAGTGGCGACTCTGTCCCGAGTGGAAGGAAAACTGGATCAGGACGAATACCCTCTGACCAGCAAACTCACGGTGATCGGCAAATCCCCGATGGCAACGATTCGTTTGCGCGGTTGGTTCAAGCCGCAGGTTGCGGCGCAAATCAGCAGGCTCGAAGACGGCTACTATCTGGGCTTGGGCGACGAAACACCAAGCATCAATGGCCAGCCGATCGGCGGCCCGACACTGCTCTCTCACGGAGATGTCATTGATGTTTGCGGCGCGAAGTTAAAGTTTGTGATCAACGAATAGCGCCGCACAATTCCATCTTACTTTTCCTTGCAACGTCCGGGTCGGACAACAGGATCATTTGCGATCCGCACCGCGGTTCGATGCGGATTGGCACCGTCTGGGAATTACCAATTAAAAAAGGAAAATACGGGAAGACTATTTATGGTCCCTTTCGGATCCACCACAGGACCTTTCCAACAATTTGCCACTTTCTGTCTTTTTCCACCGTGACAGGGCTGTAATCTCGATTTTCCGATTCCAGCAAGTGAACTCCGTCNNCCGTCGTTAATGAGCGGGCTCATGGAAGTCCCTTTTACGCGAAGGCAGTTGGTCTGCACCGGGTCGGGGCACCAGAATGCCGGCGCCGCGATCATCTCATCCGCCATGGCACTGTCAAAATCGACAAATTGCCCGCCCGTCTGTCCAATCGTGCCTACTTGGACGTCGAGGAGAGGGACCGCGACCATTTGCATTTTGGGAGCGCCCTTGGGTCTCTTTTTCTTCGCGCCGCTCCCGGCGCGAACGATTTCAAAATCCTCGGAACTGGACGTGCGAGCGGCAGCCCGCGTACTTGGAAACATTTGACGGAGGTCGGAACTTTTCAGGCCGGCTCTGGCCCAGAAGAGCCAGCAATCGGGCTGGCCGGCCATATTTCCAAGTTGAATAAAAACTCTTGAGGTGGGCTCCTGCTTGCCAGTCTCCCACCTCGAGACGGCCATTGCAGAGTAGTGCATCCGGGAACCGAAATCGGATTGGCTAAGACCGAGGCGTTGGCGAAGATTGAAAATTGCGCGGGACCATTCCGGAACGTTCAATTCCTGCAACATGCTTGTCACCAATCGTGGCGAGTATATCGGTACTGCTTATATACCCTATTGGTTCATTAATAGCACCTTAAATGGAAGATTCCTGCATGCAACTATTCGCTCCGACGGCTTCTCTATTTTCTGACTTTATACTGATCCATAGCGTAATACAAGGAAATCGCCCTCNNGCGCCGGCGTCCCGCCGGCGATTTTTGTATTCGTCACCCCCGCGCAAAATCGCCGGCGAGACGCCGGCGCCACTAAAACCGCGGACTTTCCGCAGTGAAACCTTTGCGTGTTACCCTGCGTAGTATGAATGTGACCGAACCAACCTCTAGTTCCAATGGATTTGCGATTCGCGCCGAGCGTGTCTGCCGCCATTACAAGATGGGAGAAGCGCTGATCCGCGCCGTGGACGATATTTCTCTCCAGATCGGCACAGGTGAATTTCTGGCCTTGCTGGGGGCCAGCGGATCGGGCAAATCCACGCTGCTCAATCTAATGGCTGGGCTCGACCGGCCTTCTTCCGGCGCCATTCTGGCCCTCGGGCGCGACTTGGCGACCATGTCCAGCCAGGATTTGGCGGCGCATAGAAACAGGACGATCGGCATCGTGTTTCAGTCTTTCCAATTACTTCCCCGAATGACTTTGGAAGAAAATGTCGAGCTTCCCCTGCGGCTGGCGGAAGTGCCGCGTGCCGACCGCCCGGCGCGCGTGCACGAGGCCCTAGAGCGCGTCGGCCTGGCCGCGCGAACCCGGCACCGCCCGACAGAACTTTCCGGCGGGGAGCAGCAACGCGCGGCGATTGCCCGCGCGCTCGTCAACCAACCGATGATTTTGCTGGCGGATGAGCCCACGGGAAACCTGGACAGCAAGACAGGCGAGGAAATCATGAGCTTGATCGCTCAAATTCACAGGCCGCCGTCAGGGCCGGGCAGGACCATCGTAATGGTGACGCATGAGCGCGTGCTGGCGGAGCGATACGCGGACCGCATCGTGACGCTATCCGACGGAGCAATTTCGCGAGAGGAGCGATTGCGATGAAGCTGGGGGATCTGACCGAACTTGCCGCTCGAAATTTGCGCGAAGCCGTGCTTCGCAATTCACTGACTACGCTCGGCATTTCCGTCGGCGTCGCCTCGCTCGTGGCGCTGCTTTCGTTGGGCGTGGGATTGCAACAACTCGTCGACCGCTCGGTCGCCCGCGCCGGATTATTTGATACCATTTCCGTGCGATCCCGGCAAAGCTCTCCCTTCGGCCAGCCCGGAGGCGGGAGACGCAATCCGCGAGACGCCGCGGACGCAGCGCCCCCAAGACCGCTCGATGACGCGGCGCGCAAAGAAATCGCCGCGCTGCCCAACGTATTGGAAGTGAATCCGGAAATTCGATTTACGGCCGAGGCACGCCGCGAACCGATCAGTCAACTCGCCATGGTTGCGGGGATGGCCTCCTCTTCGGAATCGAGCGGCACGTTAGACGGCTTGAACGGACATTTCTTTTCCGGCCCGAACGCTGAGGAGGCCATCCTCCAAGGCGATCTCGCCAAGCGCCTGCTCGACGCAGGACAGGCGCCCGCGTCGCTGCTCGGCCAGGAAATTACGTTGCGATTTGCGCAGCGCCAGGCGCTTCCGCCTCCTTCGCAGCAGGCGCCCACGGACGCGCCCAATCAGGCGGTTGGTCCGGATGAAGAAGCGATGGGCTTTTCGATTGTGCCGAGCGAAAAGAAATTTCTCGTCGTGGGAGTCACACCGGCTTCGGACTCAGGCAGCGGCCAGGTGGGTTTCAACAATGCGGGAATTTATTTGCCGCTCGCAATCGCCGAGAAGCTCCAGGTTGTGCAGCAAGGGGACTTGCGCGATGTCTCGCGGTCGAGCGCGTCCGCGGGCGTGCGGTACGCCGCGCTAAACATTCGCGCCGCGAGTCCAACGGCGGTGGCGCAGATTGAGTCCAGCGTCATACACATGGGATTCGCGGCGTTTTCCTTGATCGACGTTACGCGCAACCTGCGCACCTTTTTCGCGATCTTCGATATGTTCCTCGGAATTTTTGGGAGCCTGGCGCTGGCAGTCGCCTCTCTTGGAATTATCAACACACTGGTAATGGCCATCCTCGAGCGCCGCCGCGAAATTGGAGTCCTGAAAGCCTTGGGCGCCGCGGACCGCGATGTGCGCCAGTTATTTTTTGCCGAAGCCGGCGTGATGGGACTCGTGGGCGGTGTGTTCGGCGTGCTATTGGGGTGGGCCATTGGCCGCGCAATTCAGCTCGCCACCATGATTTATCTGAAACGCCAGGGCATGAATCCGCCGAACATCTGGTCCGTGCCGTGGTGGCTGGTATTGGGCGCGATTGCCTTCGCCGTGGTGGTCAGCCTGGCTTCCGGGATTTATCCCGCGTCAAGGGCGGCGCGGCTGGATCCAGTCGAAGCGTTGAGGTATGAGTGAAGAGAGATTGGTGACTGGTGACTGGTGACTAGTAACTGGTGATTCGGAACTCGTAAATTTTTGGTCGTGGTATCAGGTTTCAAATCTGAAATTTCAAATTTGAAATAACGACGGTAAAACGTAAATATCATACGTTGGAGTACTGGCCTCGATTGGTTTTTCCACCAGTCACTAGTCACCACTCACTGGTCACTAGCTACCAGTCACCCGCGCAAACGGCTCAATTTCGCTGCCAGGCAAAAATCTCGATTACGAGACAACTTCGTGCACAAAAAAATGGCCGGGGTGTTCAGCTGAGGGGCCGGAACACCCCGGTTTTCCCTGTCCGCCTCCGCAGGTGGCGGGCAAGACTCGTACTACGCGGCGTGTTCGTCGCCGCGCAGAAATTCGTATCGTTCAATTTGTGCGACCACGCCGATGCGTCCGGGCTGGTCCACTTCGGCTCGCTTAATGCGGCCCAGGCATCGAACTTTCACTGGGCCCGCCAGGGTAATTTCATGCGGGAGTGTCAAAAGTATCTCCACCGGCGAACCGCTGGAGACCTCTTTCGGGAGGAAGAAATAGACCCCGCGGGAACTTACATCGCGAGACTCCGTCATGGCCTCGCCAATCGCCGAATTGCTGGTCCAGCGAACGATCATGGGTAGACGTATCTGAAACCTCTGTGTCGCTCGTCGCTCTTCGGCTGTCAAAGTGTAATCCTCCGGATTTGGCCCGCTTGCGTTCACGGTTACGAGATTACGGTCAGTAGCCAAAACGCTCAATAGCGCGGAGGTCCCAATTGTAAGGTGAAGGATTTAGTACGCAGGTACTAGGATGACAGGTCAGTCGAAATCCAAACTAGGCGGGGCCTTGCTTGAGGCGGATTAGGCCTGATCGATGAGGCGATGGTGGATGGCGTAGAGGGCCAGTTCCAAACGGTCGGAAACACCGAGTTTATCGAAGATATTGTGCAGGTGATTCTTCACCGTCTGTTCGCTGATGAACAGCTTTTCGCCAATTTCCTTGTTGCGGTAGCCTTGCGCGACCAGTTGAACGATCTCTTTTTCGCGGTCGCTAAGCAGCGGCTTTTCACGCCGCGGGCCGCCGTCGGAAGACTTGGAAAACGCCTTCATGACCTCCGCAGTCATGTGGTTGTCGAGCCAGATTTCGCCGCCGTGAACTTTGTGGATGCTGCGCACCAGCAGGTCGGTTGCAGATTGCTTCAGCACCACGCCGCGCGCGCCCAGGCGCATCGCGCGAACCACGTCGCGGTCATCTTC
>PMOP01000402.1 GCA_003161495.1 Acidobacteriota bacterium
ATCTCGTCCAGACTCGGAAAAGCGTGTTGGCCAGAATTCTTTGGCGGACGGTCTTCAGCGTGTCGATGAGGCCGTACAATTCCGGGGAGGACGCTTTCCCATCGAAAGTCCCGGCAAAGGAAGTTTTATTTTTTTGGGATAGAACTCGAATCCGAAGGGAGGCGCGGCGCCGCAAATTTGTCCACGCAGAGAAGCAGGCCCTCCCGGAAAATTCACCGGGCACTGCCAAATTGATTTTCTCGCGAAGAAGCAAAACTAGCCTCCCCAGAGGTTCGGCCGTGGCGCCTGCTACTACAAATCTACTCCAAGATACCCGCTTTCCAAACTAAATCCGTTGCAATACAGGATCGAACTCGGTGATCGCTACCATATCGAAAACCAATCGGCAAGAAGAACCAAAGCAGATCAATACCCACTTGCTTAGATGCCTGTATAGCCCGGATGGTGGTGCAAGATCAGGAGGGTCCGCTCGGATGCAGGCCGTGCGCGGCCGAGGATGATGCAAACAATTGCAGTCTTGCGGCATGTAAATTCCGAAGATGCTGAAGCTTGCCGGAAGGCAACGGCTGTTCGAATAAGTCTGCACAGCCAGGGGAAAAAAAACAGGTTCGTTNNTCGTAGCACAGCCACTCTTGGCTGTGCGCGTTTTGCCGCGGTGAACGAAGGCGCGCATCCAGGAGCGGCCGAGTTCGGCGGCTTCAGAGCAACGCAATCAGATCGATTTCAACACGGACATTTCGAGGCAGCCTGGGAGCTTCGACGGTTGACCGCGCAGGCGGATTTTCGTAGAAATAGCGCGAATAGACTTCGTTCATTGCCGCATAATCTTCAAAGTCGGCCAGATATACAGTCGCCTTCACCGCGTGCTGCATGGACGATCCCGCCGCTTCCACGATGGCCTTCAGATTTTCGAGCACGCGTTCGGTCTGCATCGAGGCATTGCCGTCGACAACCTGCTGCGTCTTTGGATCCAGCGCGATTTGTCCGGAAACAAACACAAATCCATTTGCGCAGACGGCCTGCGAATAGGGTCCGATGGCTTTGGGTGCCCGATCGGTTGAAACAATATCGATCATGCGATCCTCCGAAGGAATAGAGTCTGTTGGAACTACTCGCGAAAAAATCCACGACCGGCTGCGCAAGCGCTCAAGTAAGGCCCTTTCTAACCGCGTTGCTTACTGGATACATGTAGCGCCAGCCTTCCGGCGGGCCTGTAGTTTGATTCTACAATGCCCGCCTGAAGGCGGCCGCTACAAATTCTTTTGAAGCCTAACCTTGGTCACAAATCCCTAGTTCCGAAGCTGTGCTTTTGAAGGATTCCGATAGCGAGCGCGAAATTCGCCGGGGATGTCCGGTTGAACGAGCCACGTCCGAAATACTTCTGCCAGATCTTTTTCGGATGCGTGTTCCGCTGCAGATCTGAGCTCTTCATAACCGGTGTCGCTACCGGCGCGAGTATGAATGATATCGCGCAATGCGGTCCTTAAGTTGTCGTGCCCGCACAAATCTTCAAGGGCCACGAAAAAAAGCGCGCCTCGATAACTGGTCGAAATTCGCTCGGCGCGCGAGTAGCCTGCCGGCGGCTCCATCAGCCGCCTGTCGGGCGCGACGGCGCGCGCATCATCGAATCGATCGATCAGGGACGCGATCATGCTGCCGCGCTGGCCAGGCCCTCGCGCCTCTGCGGCGATCACCAGGCCGAACAGTCCCATGCTCCGGCCCATCAGAATCTGCGCTTCCGGGCGTGGACGAACGAGCCAGCCAAACCACGTTCGCGCGAGTTCATATTCTGCGAGCTGCAGCACCGGATCGCTGGCAATGCCCTGCCGGAACGCGCGCGGATCGAGTAAAACGCCTTCCGGAAATGAAGTTCCTCCGGGGTCGCCAGGCGCGCCGAATTCAGCGGGCAATTCGACGGGTGCTTCCACAATGCGAACGGCGGCTTTTCGTGTCGAAACTGGGCCGAAAAATTCTGTGAGCGCTTTCATGCTGGACGAAAGGTGATCGGCCGTTTTTTGCGCCGCAGCGTCATCCAGCGGGCGCAAGGTCCAGAACTGGACGTCGCCTTGTCTTGCGTGGATGATCATCTCCAGGTAGCGCCCTGCAATGACGTAGGGTAGAAAATCATTTTCGGGGTCGATCAAGAAGCGCCGGGCAACTTGATTTCCATCTTGGGAGAGCTTGAGAGATTTGCCGGCCGTCAGCACGCGAAAATCCTGCGGAGCAAATACAGTCAATAATTCCTTGCCGGGTTTCGTTCCTCCCACGGCAAAAACGCCGTTCGGCGTCTGCCAGAGCGGAAGCGCGGTCTCGTCGGCGATGAAAAAACCGTTGGGCGAAGCGGCGATAGTTCCACGCGCCGAAGCTTCCGGCGTTAGATCCCATTCCGTGACGATTTTGCGTTTCTCATTTTGTCCCCAAGGAGGATTGAATGGAGCGCGCATCATCCGTGAATCTACGTCCGAACTGTGTTGCGGAGAAACTTCCGCGGATTCAATAAGGACGCGCAAGTTCTGCTCGCCAAACGCCGGCCCTTCGGGCAAACGAACTTCGAGGGAGCGGAGCGGACGATCGCCATCGTTCTCGAGTTCATCGACGACGTGAAAATGGATGAGGCCCGGGGAACCGCTGGAAACATGGATTTCAGCCTGGCGATCGGCAAATTGATAGCCCGGGCCCAAGGGATGAACGCAGCCCCCCGTGAGAATGGCGCATGCGCCCAGGGTAGCAGGAAAAAATAAGCGCGACAACGTTTGCGCAGGCAAGATGCAGCGATTCTACCGGGGCGCTGGGTGCCGGTCAAAACTTGTTTGTCAGGATCCTTACGACTTCATTGACTGATTGCAACGAAGAATTTAGTAAAGAGGATGCGAGCGTTATTTCGTGGCGCCGGCGGGACGCCGGCGCCACGAAAACCCCTCGATTGTGCATGGCTCGTTCTGGGAACGGTCATTTGTTGCGGCCGCACATTTTTTAGCTCGTTTTTAATTCCAGCTCCGACTTGATTTCGTTCACCGGCTTGCCTTTCCAAAATTCCGCCAGGTTTTCCATAGTTGTGAAGGATCGAGCGCGCATACGATCAATGTAGAGCGTCCCATTCAAGTGATCGATCTCATGCTGCAGAATCCGTGCATACCATCCTGAAGCTTCGATTACTTTTTCCTGTCCGTGGTCATCCAGGCAAGTGACGCGCACGGTCCGCGCCCGCGAAACCAAAGCGGAAAAACCGGAGAGGCTGAGGCAGCCCTCGAAGAATTCGGCCCGCTCATCCCCCAATTCCTCAAGAGCCGGGTTGACGAGCACGTGAAATGGAACGGGATGGCGCTCGCGCTCCCGCAACAACGCCGCCGAAACGTCCTTGTGATATTCCTCGCGGTCTTCGATCACCGCAAGCTGCAGCCCCAGTCCCAGTTGCGGCGCCGCGAGGCCCACGCCGGGCGTTTCGCGCATGCAGCTCTGCATGGACTCAATCAATTTTTGAATTTCGCGGCTGCGTATTTCCGCGACGCTCAACGGTCGGGCGCGCTGGCGCAAAACGGGATTTCCGGCCTGCACGATTTCGAGTTTCACGGGACTCGCAATTTCCGCTCGCGGGCCAACGCCAAACGCGCGCTTAAGAATTTAATTGCAATCTGTGAGGATATACGCGAAGCGGGCCGCGGCAAAATGAATTCGTCGCGCGGGAGGGGTCCTCAGCTCTTTTTGCGTGCATGTCCCTGGTATACGAAATTGTGGCCGCCCGCGGCGCGATTGCGCGCAGCGATGTAGTCGGAAACGCTTTTTTCGGAGGCGCCCTTCTGAACCATTTCCAGGATCGTCGCGTCGCTCGCCCCGGCATTCTTCAATTCGCCGAGCTTTTCCCCGGAGAGCACAGGCAGGCCCTTCGACCGGCGTTCTGCAACCGCCAGAATAATTTTGTCGGACAGCCCGGCGAGGCGCATCGCCTGGGCTTCACCCGCCCAAATTCCCAATTGGTTGAGCCGCGCAAGTTCCAGGACGGTTTGTTCCGACGAGCCGGCATTCAATAGATTCGCAATGGATTGCCCATCGTCAAACTCCTGCTTGTGATCGCGCGCCAGTTTGATCAAGACGACGGTGGACGGATCGGTCAGGCCGGCCTGGTGCGCCGTGGTGAGCTCGCCAATTTCCGCGTTGGAGACGTTCAGGGTCTTCAGTTGCGGCACGCTGTCCAGCCACATGGCCATCTGATCGGATTGCTCCGTGTCCGCCTTTTGGGTGGACTTGCAGGACGCCATGGCGAGTACGAATGCCAGCAGCAATCCACCGGACAGACAGCGGGAGAGATAGAAACGCCGTGAGCGCTGAAAGGGCATATTTTCATTGTACCTAAGCGGGGAGAAAGCGGAGTTGCTTGTGCCTGGAAGATTAACTGGTTGGTAGGACAGGGTTCAGGCTGTCTGCTTTTCTACTTTTAACGATTCAAACCAAGACAGGCTGAAGCCCGTCCTACCAATTCGCTCAAACATTGTAGAGGCGTTCTACGCCGAATATGCCGGAGATTTTCCGGATATTGGCGATGATGCGTTCGAGCTGCTTGCGGTCGCCAATTTCCAGCGTGAGATCGATGCGGGCATGCAGGTTATCGGGATGGCTGCCCAGAGTGCGAATGTTGGAGCCGGTATCGCTAATCACGGTGGTGATGTCGGCAAGCATGCCGGGCCGGTCCTGCGCGCGGATCAGCAAGGTAACGGGATAGAGAGCACCGGTCGCGCCGCCCCATTCCACGTCGATGCGGCGCTCCACCTGGTAAAGCAAATTCTGGACGTTGGGGCACGAATTAGAATGGACCGCGACGCCGCGGCCGCGCGTGACGTATCCGACGATCTCATCGCCCGGAATCGGGTTGCAACATTTGGCGCGGAAAACCATCAGGTCGCTCTGCCCGCCCACCTGCAGCGTCGCGTCACCCACGCCCAACATGCGCCGCACGGTGGAGACCAGACGGGCGGGGGAATCTTCCTTCGCGTCCGCAGGCTTGCCCGGCGACAGCGGCTCGCCCAGCGCTTTGGAAATAATCTGGCGGGCGGAATATTTTCCGTAGCCCAAATCGGCGAACAAGTCCTCAAGCTTCGCGCACCCGTATTCGGTGGCCACGCGCAAAAGTTCCGCCTCGGGAATTTTTTTCAGGCTGCGGCCCACTTGCCGAGCTTCACGCTCCAGCAAACGCCTCCCTACTTCGGTCGCCTGGCTGCGTTCGATGGAGTTAATGTGGTGCCGGACTTTGCTGCGCGCGCGCGACGTGCGCACGAAATTCAACCAGTCGCGGCTGGGAACGTGGCCCTTCTGCGTCAAAATCTCGACCACGTCGCCATTCGAGATGCTGTGGCGCAACGGGACAATTTGCCCGTTCACTTTTGCGCCGATGCATTGATTGCCGACCTGGGTGTGCACGGCGTACGCAAAATCCACGGGCGTCGCGCCGCGCGGAAGCGCCAGCACTTTTCCCTTTGGCGTGAACGCGTACACTTCTTCGGGATACAGGTCCACCTTCAGCGTGGCCATGAACTCCGAAGGTTCCTGCATTTCCTTGACCCATTCGATCAGCTGGCGCATCCACAAGATGCGCTGATCGTCCGCGTCGGAGACGTCCTTGCCGTCCTTGTAGCGCCAGTGCGCGGCGACTCCTTGCTCGGCGATGCGGTGCATTTCCTGCGTGCGGATCTGCACCTCAAACGTCTGCCCGGAGTAAATCACCGTCGTGTGCAGCGACTGGTAGAGGTTGGGCCGCGGCATGGCGATGTAATCCTTGAAGCGTCCGGGGACGGGCCGCCAGACTTGATGGATTACGCCGAGCGCCGCATAGCAGTTGCGGATCGTGTCGGTAATGACGCGCACGGCGAGCAGATCGTAGATTTGATCGACCGTGCGGTGCTGCCGCAAGCTTTTCTGGTGAATGGAATAGAGGCGCTTCACGCGGCCGTCGACTTCAGCGGAAATTCCGTTTTCCTCGAGCCGCTTGCGAATCGTGTCCTTCAAATCCGTGAGGAATGTCTCGAATTCCTTACGTTTGGAAACAACGGTATTTTGCAGTTCCTGGTACGCCTCGGGCTCGAGGTAGCTGAAGGCGAGGTCCTCGAGTTCGCCGCGGATCAATCCCATTCCCAGGCGGTGCGCGATCGGAGAATAAATATCGAGCGTCTCGCGCGCGATGCGCTGCTGTTTTTCGGGCGAAAGGAAACCCAGCGTGCGCATGTTGTGCAGCCGGTCGGCCAGCTTCACCACGACGACGCGCACGTCGTTCACCATGGCCAGCAGCATCTTGCGGACGTTTTCGGCCTGGCGCGCTTCGGGAGCCAGGAGGTCGAGGCGATTGATTTTCGTGACCCCTTCGACGAGCGTCGCAATATCCGTTCCGAAGCGCTCGGCAATGCGCTGCGCGGAAACGCGTGTGTCCTCAACCACATCGTGCAGCAGCGCGGCACAGAGCGTGGTGATGTCCAGCTTCATGTCCGCCAGGATGTGCGCGACTTCCAGGGGATGCGAAAGATAAGGGTCGCCGGACTTGCGCAACTGCGTGCGGTGCTGCTCGGCGGCAAAATCAAACGCCCGGCGCAGGAGCTCAATGTCGCTCGCCGGGCGCGTCTGCCTCACCTTTTCGACCAGCTCAAGGAAGCGCAGTTGCAGAGCCTTCGTGGTGCGCTCCGTCTTGCCGCCAACGCCGACCAGCGAAGAAAGTCCTACCGGCTTTTCAAGCGAAGACATGTCCTTGTATTTTATGTCTATTTGATGCTCGATGGGTGAAAAGAGTTCCCGGAGTGCTCAGAAGGAGATTGGAGGTGTACCGATAGTTGGTGTGGGAGTCCTGCCTTTTGGACGGGACGCGCGGGCTGCCAGGGATGCGCCCCCTCCTGGGCGGAGCTTTTCAGTGGTGAGCGATATGTGCCAGCGCTTCCGCTTGTACCGTCCACATTTGCAAAACCGACGCAACCAAGACACCGAGGCCGGCGGCCGTTATAGGGCCACTGAAACGCCATCGATCCGTACGGCGGATTTCGTTGCCGGCCACGAAATCCTCGCCTGAATCCGTCAAGATAATCGTAAGGGTGCCTGCTGAATCCGAATCGGCTTCAATTCGCGTGAGCGGTTGACGCCGCTCCGATCGTAGCCTCATGTCCACCAACAAAATGGAAAATCCGCCGGCTGGTGCAGCGCGATTGGGGTCTGGCTCCGTTTCAAGTTCCTTCGCACGCGCGTCTTCCGAATCGAGTTGCGAGTGGCTTCCCAGCGATAACAGGACGTCGGCTAAATCGCGCACATCCCCGCTAAACCCATCGATTATGAGGGGCGGCGGATAGATTCCGGGCCGGAGCGAGTGATTCACAGCGGGGTGCCCGGTTTCCGCATGCTTTTCCCGCAAGCGAGCGGCAAGACCGTTTAGCGAGTCCGGTATAAGGCTCGGGGTGGAGTATTGCATTTTCGTGCGTTTACGTTCCGCGCCATTTTCCATGTTGCCCCCTCGCTCTTCTGGCCTGCTTCCCCATCAAATATAAAAATCACCGCGAAACAACTCTGCCCGCGCATGAGATTCCGAATGCATTTCACGGCAAACGGGGAAGCCCGGGGAAGCCTGGTTATGTCGCGTTACGATAGGCTGAGATAAATCGGACCCTTGATTGCCCCGCAATCCATTTCCCTTTTGAATTCGATTGGTACAATTTTTTCAAGAAGCGACAACTACTTTTTCGCCGGAGAATCGCTCCTGAGGCTGATGCT
>PMOP01000104.1:0-184 GCA_003161495.1 Acidobacteriota bacterium
GACGAAACATTGTCGGCGCGCATCCTCGCCGAAGAGCACCGCATTTACACCGAAGCCGTGCGCCTGATCCTTTCAGGCCAATATCGCATCGAGGGACGCCGCGTGATCGCGCTCCAAAATCCGTCATGACCACGAAACCTCCATTCAAGCCCGTCGACGAACAGCTCGCGTATCTGCGCAAGGG
>PMOP01000104.1:205-8054 GCA_003161495.1 Acidobacteriota bacterium
GACCCGACGGCGCCCGACCTGCACCTCGGCCACACCGTGGTGCTGCGCAAGCTGAAACATTTTCAGGATTTGGGCCATACCGCGATTTTTCTGGTCGGCGATTTCACGGCGATGGTCGGCGATCCCACCGGACAGTCCGAGACGCGCCCGCCGCTGACGCGCGAGCAGGTGGACGCGAACGCCAAGACGTACCTCCAGCAGGTCTACAAGATCCTGAACCGCGAAAGCACCGAGGTGCGCTACAACAGCGAGTGGCTCGGAAAACTATCGGGACACGATATGATTCACCTGTGCGCCCACTATCGCCTGGCGCGCATGCTGGAGCGCGAGGATTTCCGCTCGCGCCTCGCCGGCAATCTGCCCATCGCCATTCACGAGCTGCTCTACCCGCTCCTGCAGGCCTACGATTCGGTCGCGCTCCAGGCTGACGTCGAGCTCGGCGCCACCGAGCAAAAATTCAATCTCCTCGTCGGCCGCGAAATCCAGCGCGAGTACGGCCAGACTTCACAGGTGGCACTGACCATGCCGATCCTCGTCGGCCTGGACGGCCAGCGCAAAATGTCGAAATCCCTGGGCAATTACGTGGGCATCAGCGAAGCGCCTTCGGACATGTTCGGCAAGCTAATGTCGCTTTCGGACGCAATGATGTGGCCGTACTTTGATCTCGTGACCGATCAGACGCCTGAACAAATCACGGCGCTCGCGGACGAAGTGAAATCAGGCGCGAAGCATCCGATGGACGTAAAAATGTCTCTGGCAAAAGAAATCATCGCTGGATTTCACGGCGAAGCCGCGGCTGAAAAAGCCGCCGCGGAATTTCAGCGCGTCTTCCGCGATCGCGAAGCCCCGGACGAGGCACCGGAGCGAAAAGTTTCGCGCGGGCCGGCAAAGCGCCTTACGGCATTCCTGGTCGAGCAGGGTCTAGCTCCTTCGCGCAGCGAAGCGGACCGCCTGGTGAAGCAAGGCGGCGTGGAACTCGACGGCGCGCGCATTTCCGACGTGAAGCACGAAGTGGATTTTGCCAATCCGCGAGAATTTCTTCTGCGCGCAGGGAAAAAGAAATTCCTGCGTATCGTCGTGCAATAATTGGTTAGCGCCCAACAAGCGCACCCTGCAAGATAGCCACACTCCCAAAAGAGGAATTATCCCGCATGCGGAAGAATGTACCGTTGCGGTGCACATTTCCGCCAAATCGAGCTATTTCCTTGACGCAATAAAATACCGGAGCATACAGTCGGCATGAAGAATGACAACTACGTAACTGTACTTCCCTGGTTTATTCGGATATGGGAGCACTGCTAACACGGCCCCTCTGGAACGAACGGCGATTTCTTTTGGAAATTACTCTCTGCAGTCTTCTTTACTCCACGCTAATCGCGATGGTGCTTCCGGAGAGATACGAATCTGAGGCGAGCTTCATAACGCCCGGAGTTATGGATTCCAGCGCGTTATATATCGATCTGCTGCAAAGCCGCACTGTGCAAGACCGCCTCATCGAACGATTTGACCTTAGAAAGATCTATGGCGATCGCCTTTGGGAGGATGCACGAAAAGATCTGGAAAAACACTCGGAGATCGCCGCGGATCGCAAAAACGGAATCATCACCATTCGAGCGTGGGACGGGGATCCCCAACGCGCAGCCCTTCTGGTTCAAGGCCGGATGGACGAACTGAATCTATTCATCCAGCGGATGGATGCAAGTTCGGCGCATAGCGAACGAGTTTTTCTGGAGGCGAGGCTTGTAAACGCCCGGCAGGATTTGGAGTCGGCGCAAAAGGAATTAAGTAAATATGCAAGCGACAATCTGATCGGCGACATGGATGACCAGGAACGAGTGATCATCAATACTCTCGGCAAGGACGAGGGTAAATTGACTGTCGAGCAAGAGGAGTTCGTAGGCCAGGAAAGCATATACACGGATGAAGGCGCGAAAAATCGCGCCACGCAATCCAGGGCGGAAAGTCAGGATAGCTCCATACTCAATTTTGCCAGCGGCATACAGAGAAAATTGACAGCCGACCAAGCAGCACTCGCGGGCCTGAAAGAAAGTTACACCGCCGCCAACGTACAGGTTCGAGCTTCACAAGCCGGGGTGGCCCAACTCCAATGGGAATTGGCAAAACTCGTTGGCAAATCCAATCCGCCAACTCCCGCAAAACAGTTTCCACAATCGCTGTTCCCATCCCTGCGGCAGATTCCGGTGGTCGAAGCCGGCTACGCCGATGCGCTTCGCCCCGCAGCAGTTGAAGAGGCGGTATTCGATGCTCTAACTCAAGAAAACGAGCGCGCCAAAATGGAGGAAGTGAGAAATACCCGGACCATCCAGGTTTTGGATCCTCCAAGTATGTCCGAAAATAAATCCTGGCCATTCCGCCTTTGGGTCATTTTCCTAAGCACCATCAGCTTTTTTTCTCTGGCGGTCGCTTGGATTTTTGGCACTATGCGCTGGCAGCGTTGGCCGGAAGACCCGCAGAAAATGTTCGCCATCGAGGCTTTCCAGACCGTTGGAATGTATTTCCACCTCGGCATGAAGAAGCGGAGTATTTGCCACGAGGACGTGAAGGTTGCGACCTTTGTCCACCTTGAATAATTCCTTCCAACACGGCTCACTGTACCTGCCTTCCACTTTCGCATAGGACGCATTGGTGCGACAAAACAAATGCAAATTGAACTGGAGGAGAATTTTTCTGTTGGAACGAGCTTGCTACGAGCGCCGGAACAGAACAAAATAGGCGCGTCCAGCAGGGAGCGTACGGAATGTCAAATCGCGTGAAAGTGGAAATTTTCGGGCAGAGCTACTCGTTGGGCGGTGATCTGGACGAGGCCTACGTCCAGAAACTGGCGCGCTACGTGGACGAAAAAATGCGGGCGGTAGGCGAAGCGACGCAAACGGTGGACACCGTCCGGGTTGCCGTGCTCGCGGCTATGGCGATTGCCGACGAGCTTCATTCGGGGCAGCAGGACACCAGCCATCGTGACGACGCATTGCGCGAGCGCGCCCAGCAATGCCTCACCATCCTCGAACGAGCACTCAAGCAGACGGCGTAGGACGGGCTTCAGCCTGTCGCATTTACATGTTTGCGCTTGAGCTGCAAAACGAAAACCGACAGGCTGAAGCCCGTCCTACTAACCCCTCCGTTACCTTTCAGGCTCGCGCAACGGGCAACGCTTTACGTACGTCCAACATCCAGTTAATATTCAAGAGGTTCATTTCCCGGCTTAGACCGGCCAAAACGCACCGTGCAAAAGACGATTCGAATACTCGGGGTTTCGCTGGCGCTTATCGTCCTGCTGGTCTTTGCCACGGGTGTGGTCAGCGATTGGAATCACCAGGGCTCGAACGACGACGCGCGCTGCCCCTACTGCCACCTGGGCCACCAGACCCCGGCGCAGTTAGTCGTCGCGCCGTCCGTATCCATGCTGAAGCCGGTTGCTTCGTTGCCGCTGCCGCAAGACGCGGTGTTGGCCACGGGACCAGTTTTTTCCCAGACCTCGCCTCGCGCTCCTCCCTCTGCCTGATCCGCTTTCCCCAGCGCTTTTTCTTCGAAGCGCTATTCGTCTCTGAATTCAACTAAATCGGACCTCTCGATTTTTTCCGGCGCTCCCATAATTCTGGAGTACCAAAGCGAGAGATTCGAATGTTCCCTGCAGGAGAGAAACAATGCACATGAAGTCCAGGGCCCGAACCGCATGGCCCCTCATCGTCTTCGGGATTTTGGGATTGTTCGCTCCGACACGCGCCGCTGGGCAGGCGGGCGCTCCAGCCGCGCCGCAAAATCCGCCGGCTCGCGTCACGCTGGACCAGGCCATCGACATGGCGCTCAAGCACAACCATTCCTTGCAGGCGGCACGCACCATGATCCTGCAAAATCAGGCGCTGGAGATCACGGCCAATTTGAGGCCCAATCCCACGCTAAGCGGCGACACGCAATTTCTGCCGCTTTTTAATCCAAACGACTTCACGACGACGTATCTGAACAATAACGCGCAGTTCGATCTGGGCGTCGGCTACCTGTTCGAGCGCGGACAGAAGCGCCAGCACCGCTTGCAGGCGGCGAAGGATCAGACCGCGGTAACGACAGCGCAGGTTGGCGACAATGAACGGACGCTGACATTTAACGTCGCCTCGCAGTTCATCGCCGCGCTTCTGGCGCAAGCGAATGTGGAACTGGCCGACACGGATCTAAAGAGTTTTCAACAGACCGTGGACATCGGCGAGGAGCAAACCAAGGCAGGCGCGATGAGCGAAGGCGACTTGCTGAAAATCAAATTGCAGATGCTGCAATTCCAGACAGACGTTTCGGCGGCAAAACTGGCTCGGGTCCAGGCGATGGCCAGTTTGCGGCAATTGCTGGGATACGAATCCGTGCCTGAAAGCTATGAAGTCATCGGCGACCTCGAATACGTTCCGGTAAAACTTGGGAAGGACGATCTGAAGGCTTTGGCGCTCCGGCAGCGCCCGGATGTGCGAGCTGCACAGTTGGGAGTTACGGCAGCGGAAAGCCAGCTAAGTTTGGCGCAAGCCAACGGCAAACGTGACGTAACCGCAAGCGTAAATTACTCGCACGTCGGCGACACGAATGGAGTTTCGATTTTCGGAAGCATCGAGCTCCCTATCTTCGACCGCAATCAGGGCGAAATTGCCCGCACGCGGTACGCCGTCGGACAGTCGCAGGAGCTTTCGAGCGAACAGGCCTCGCTCGCTCTGACAGATGTGGAAAATTCCTACGAGGCGCTGCACACGAACGACGAAGTCGTGCAGCTCTACCAGTCCGGCTATTTAAAAGATTCCCAGGATTCCAGGGACATCAGCCAGTACGCCTACCAACGCGGTGCCGCCAGCTTGCTTGATTTTCTCGACGCGGAGAGAAGCTATCGCGCAACGCAGCTTGCCTACCGGCAGGCACTCGCCAGCTACATGACCTCGCTCGAGCAACTGCGGCAGGCCGTGGGCACCAGGAGCTTGCCATGAAAATAAGCGATACGCGCCGGATTCAAAAAATACGAACAGAATATTCAGCCATCCTCGGCGCAACGCTAGCCGTGGTCTTGGCGCTGGCAGGATGCGGAGCTACGGGCGATCAGGCAAGCAAGATGACTTCCTTCTCGACCACCGAAAGCGCGGAGAGCAAGGCGGAATTATTCACGCTGCCTGCCGACCAGATGGCGCATATCCAGGTTTTCACGGTCGCTCAGATGTCCGTGGTGCGCACGCTGCGCCTCTCGGGCGTGGTCGCGTACAACGCGTTCCTCACAACACCCGTGATCTCGCAAGTAGGAGGCCCGGTAAGCCGCATCCTGGTTACACCGGGCCAGCAGGTGACGCAGGGCCAGCCTATGCTTTACGTCGCCAGCCCTGATTATTCACTGCTGCGATCGGCGTACGTCAAAGCGCGCGACGCTTTTCAACTGGCGGACAAGTTTTACAAACGCGACCAGGATCTGTACGCGCATAAAGCCATCGCGGAAGCCGACCTCGAGCAGGCCGAATCGACACGCGCGCAGGCCGAGGCCGATCTGCAATCCAGCGAACAGGCCATCCGGATTCTTGGAATATCCAACCCGGATGATTTGGTAACCAAGCCGGCTTCTTCGGAAATTGCGCTGCTTGCTCCATTGGCGGGCGAAGTGGTGGAGCGCCTGTGCTCGCCGGGGCAACTGCTGGCGGCCGGAGGAACGCAGTGTTTCACGCTTTCAAAAATGAGCAGCGTGTGGGTACTCGTCAATATTTACCAGAATGACTTGGCGTACGTGCACGTAGGGGACGAAGTGACCATCGATAACGATGCGTACCCCGGCGAAGTGCGGGGAAAAATTCAATACATCGCGCCGGCTCTCGATCCAACGACGCGAACGCTGCAGGCGCGCATTGAAGCTTCCAATCCCGGCGAGCGCCTGAAAAAAGACATGTACGTGAGCGCGCAAGTTCGCGCGGGCGTAATTCCAAACGCCTTGATGATTCCCGACGCCGCCGTTCTGCGCGACACCGAAAACATGCCGTACGTGTACATACAAACCGGTAACAACCAATTTGCAAGGCGCATGGTGACGCTCGGGGAAACACAGGCCGGGCAGACACAAATCACGGCGGGACTGAAAGCGGGCGACAAAATCGTGGGAGACGGCAGCTTGTTCTTGCAATTTCAGAATTCGCTCCAACGCTGAGCCGGGGGCACACGCCACAATGATTCATCATTTTGTTCAATTCGCTCTACGCCAGCGGTTCCTCGTGCTGATGCTGGTCGTGCTGGTGACGATCGCGGGCGCCTTGTCCTTCCAGCGCATGCCGGTGGATGCCTATCCGGATCTTTCGCCTCCGATGGTCGAAGTCATCACGCAGTGGCCCGGCCACGCGGCCGAGGAAATTGAGCGGTTGGTGACGCTGCCGATTGAAGTGGAAATGAACGGCGTGCCGCGCATGCAGGTGATGCGGTCGATTTCGCTCTACGGGCTTTCCGATGTGATCATGACGTTTCAGGAAAGCACCGACGATTACTTTGCCCGCCAAGTCGTGTTTGAGCGATTGTCCGAAGTTCAACTGCCTTCGGGTGTGGCGCCGGGCTTGTCGCCCTTGTCCAGCCCGTCTGGACTTGTCTATCGGTATGTCCTCGAAAGTCCGGATCGCAGCCCGCAGGAACTGAAAACGATTGAAGATTGGGTCGTCGAGCGCGCTTATAAATCGGTGCCGGGCGTCGCGGACGATTCCGGATTTGGCGGCACGGTGATGCAGTATCAGGTGCTGCTCGATCCCGCGAAGACCTACAGCTATCACATTGCCGTTCCCCAAGTGGTGGCGGCGCTTTCGGCCAACAACGCAAATGCCGGGGGAGGATTTTATTCGCAGGGGTCGCAGTTTTTTTATGTGCGCGGCCTGGGCCTGGTGACCAAGACGGAGGACATCGGAAATATTGTCGTCGGAAATAATAACGGCGTGCCGGTCCGCGTACGAGATATTGGCGATGTAACTATGGGAAGCGCGCCGCGTCTTGGAGAATTCGGCTTCCAGAAAAATGATGATTCCGTCGAAGGCGTGATCCTGATGCTGCGCGGCGAGCAGACTCAAAACGTGCTGAAGGGCGTGGAGAAAAAAACGGAGGAGCTGAATCACGGAATCCTGCCGCCGGATGTGAAAATTCACCCATTTTACGACCGCAGCGACCTGGTGCGGCTCACGATTGACACTGTAGAGCACAACATGCTCGTGGGCATGACGCTCGTCCTGATCGTGCTGATTTTTTTTCTGGTCAGTTTTCGAGCCGCGGTGATTGTCGCGTTGACGATTCCGCTCAGTTTGCTCTTCGCGTTTATTTTATTGCACGGGCGGGGCGTGCCCGCCAATTTGCTTTCGATCGGCGCGATCGATTTCGGCATCATCATCGACGGCACGGTCGTGATGATGGAAAACATTTATCGCGAGCTCGCCGAACGCGCCGGGCAGGATTACAAACTGCACGAAGTAATCGCGGCGGCGGCGCGCGATGTGGACCGGCCGATTTTTTATTCCGTCGCCGTGATTCTCGCCGGATATCTTCCCATCTACGCCCTTACCGGCCCGTCGGGAAAACTGTTCGTTCCGATGGCGGAAACGATGTCTTACGCGCTTCTCGGTTCGCTCATTTTCACTCTCACGCTCGTCCCCGTCCTCGCTTCGTACTGGTTTAAAAGCGGCGTGAAAGAAATCGTGAACCGGCCGTACGAATGGGTGAAGGGAGTTTACGCGGGAGAGCTCGACTGGTGCCTGGACCATCCGAAAACGACCATGGTTGTCGCGACGCTTATTTTCGCGGCATCTCTCCTTTTGGTTCCCTACATCGGCGGTGAATTCATGCCGCACCTGGACGAAGGCGC
>PMOP01000423.1 GCA_003161495.1 Acidobacteriota bacterium
GTCGGCCAGGCCAACATTTTTCTTCTCTTGCTGTGCCTGGTTGGGATTTACGGATGCTACGCAATCCGTGCGGTGCGCTGGCAGCGTTTCTGCAAATATGTTGGCCCTACGACTTTCATGAATACTTACGCCGGGACTTTGATGGGGTTCGCGGCGATTTTTATTTTGGGAAGAGCAGGCGAGCCGGTCCGGCCTTTGATCCTCGCGCGCAAAGAACGTCTGCCCGTATCCAGCATGTTCGGCATTTTCTTTTTGGAGCGATTCTGCGACTTCTCCGCGGCCGCGGCCTTGGCTTGTCTCGCTTTACTGGTCTTCCCTAACCGCCTGTCCGATGCTGGTGCGGACATGAATTGGGTGGATAGCGCGCGGAATGGCGGCTGGCTCCTACTCGCCGCTATGATCGGCCTGATCACGATCCTGGTGGTTTATCGCTTGCACGGCGCGACGATCCTGGACCGAGGCCTCGATCGTTGGCGCAATGCGGGAGGTTTCCGCAGCCGCTTCGCTTCGGCGATTTCGGGAATCAGCGAAGGGCTGCAGGCCATCCGCACCACGTCGGATTTGCTGTCAGCCTTTTTTTATACCGTCCTGCATTGGGTGCTTGCGACGCTGATTTATCTGGGAGTCGCCAAGGCGTTCGGGGAAGCTTTTCTTCATACCGACATGAATTTTTCGGGTGCGATGCTGCTGCTGGCGGTGACGCTGGTCGGGTCGGTGCTGCAGCTTCCCGGAGTTGGCGGCGGAGCGCAAATCGCCAGCTTCATTGGCTTGACGAAAATTTTTGGAGTTGAACAGGAGCCCGCGGCCGCGATCGCCGTTGTTCTCTGGATCATTACTTTTGCCGGAGGAACTTTGCTCGGCATTCCGTTGTTGATCCACGAAGGAATGTCCATGGGCGAATTGCGCAAACTGGCGCGCGCCGAGGCCGAAGCGGAAGAAGCCGGCAAGCACATCACGGTTCCGGGAACGAACGGCGCGAAGACTGCGGTCAAGGGCAAGCTGCGAGGAGATTCAGCGCAGTGAAATGTCCATTTTGTTCGGTGATGGAAGACAAAGTGATCGACTCGCGCGAGGGCCGCGCCGGGGATTTGATCCGGCGGCGCCGCGAATGCCTGAAATGTGGCCGGCGCTACACGACCTACGAGCGCATCGACGAAATTCCGTACATGGTGATCAAGAAGGACGGCAGGCGAGAACGCTTCGACCGCCAGAAAATTCTGCAGGGGCTTCTGAAATCCTGCGAGAAGCGGCCCGTCGCCACCTCCAAGCTCGAAGCGCTGGTGGACGAAGTGGAACGTTTTGTCCACGAAGCGCCCGAGCGCGAACGCAAAACCAGCGAAGTCGGCGAGCTCCTGATGAATCGAATAAAAAAACTCGACAAGGTGGCGTACGTCCGCTTCGCTTCCGTCTATCTGGATTTCAAGGACGTGAAGGAATTCATGTCCGAATTAAAAGGCTTGCTGAAAGACCGCTCAAAAAAATAGCTCACATCGGGCATTCGTTCACTTGTCCAGTAGGCCCGGAAAAATCCGGGCCTACTGAATCGAGCGAGAGGGACGCGGCCTTATCCGATTCGCAAGTTGTTTTCCACCGAGAAGACTCCGGGAACCGTGTTGGCTACAATTCCCGCAATGTTCTTGTCCATCTGATTCATGACCACGCCTTCGAGCGTCACGTGCCCATTTTTCACGATGATATGAACTTGTGCAACGGCGCCCATGGTGTAGCGCCCCAAGTCCGCGTGAGAAAAGACGGCGCGATATTCGGCGCGCCGAATCTGGTTATCGAACGGCGATGGCGGCAGCACTTCGATGTTGTTCACGACGTTTGTGACGCCGGGAATAGACTTCACTGCTTTCCCCGCGTCGTCTTTGGTGACGCCATGCTCGCTCGTCACTTCACCGGTCAAAATAACTTCGGTGCCATTGATCTGGTATTCCAGGTTGTCGAACACTCCGTACCAGGGAAGCATCAATAAATTGTGATGCACCTGATCGTTGAGCGTCAGAACTTTTGGATTCGTGGTTGCGGCCGTTGCGCCCGATACACCCAAGCTGAAGCCCAACAAACCCACCAAAACCGTTGCGAATAAAGCCTTTATTAGGCCTGTACGGATTGTCATACAAAAACCCCTTTCCGCGGCCATTTCCGGCCTGCGTTCATTACAACTGCACATTTACTTAGATGCAGTGTTGGCTCAAAAAGCATCCTGGACACATCACTCACGGATCATCCCCAAACGCAACGCCTCGGTCTGATAGGATGACAAAAGTTGAGTGATGATTCGTGTCCTGCCGGCGGTGGAGAAGAAATGGGAAAGAAGGTCATCTGGACAATCGCGCACCGCGGCGCTTCCGGGCACGCGCCCGAGAATACGATGGCGGCGTTTCGCCGCGCGGTGGAACTAGGCGCGACTTTTGTGGAAACCGATCTGCAGATCACGCGGGACGCGCGTGTCGTAGCCATCCACGATTTCACGCTGGACCGCACCACAACCGGCAAGGGGCAGGTGCATTTGCTTACGCTCAAGCAAATCCGCGCCCTCGATGCCGGCGCCTGGTTCGGCGATGGCGCGCCGAAGACGTTTTCCGGGGAACGCGTGCCCACGCTCAAGGAAATTCTTGATTTCGCGAAAGAGCATGACCTCATTTTCTATCTGGAACTCAAGTCGGGGCCGGCGTGGGGAATCGAGCACGCCGTCGTCGCGGCGCTGCGCGACCAGAACGCGTCGGCGCGAATCGTGATTCTGTCGTTTGACCCGTCCACGCTCGATTCCGTTCACCGGCTCGACAGCACCATGATGACAGGCTTATTGTGCGAGCTTCCATCGAACGATTTGGTGGAGCGCACGGTTCGCGCGGGAGCGAGGCAGCTGGTCGCGCGCGGCGACCTCATTACCTCTGCGGTAGTTGACAAAGCGCATCACGCAGGTTTGCAAGTGGTGGCCTGGACGATTAA
>PMOP01000053.1 GCA_003161495.1 Acidobacteriota bacterium
GCGTCATCCGCGCGGCTCGTGATTTGATATTCCTGCGCGAAATAATGCCCCATCACAAAATCGTAGTAAGCCTCTGCCTTCGCCGCGATTTGATCCTGCGAAGCGGATGCGCCGGCAGTCGCCTGCGCGCCCGGATTATTTTTGGATTGCCGCGCACCCACGGACGGACCCGCGATTAGCAGGAGAAGCGATAGTGTGGCGAGATGCCGGCTAGTTTTCATCTATTCACCGCAAAAGGAGATTATCCGCCACGCCGAGCCGTCCGTCAAAACGCATCCTGCATTTAGTTTCCTCTTCGGAACCGGGCTCGCTATGTTGGATGCGCGACAAGCCGCTAAAGTTCTTATCGGCAAATGCACTTGTAGCGCCGGCGTCCCGCCGGCGGTTTTCGGCAGCGCTCCCATGACTAAAAAACCGCCGGCGAGACGCCAGCGCCACGAAATCGGCTGGCACTCGAAAAATTGCAGCGCGCGCGATGTCCCGGAAACCGCAGTAGCCAAGTACACGAATCAGTGCCTGAAATGCCTCACGCCGCAAAACACCATCGCCATCCCCATCCGTTCCGCCGCCGCGATCACGTCCGAATCGCGCACCGAGCCGCCCGGCTGAATCACGGCGGTTGCGCCGGCCTTGCCCGCTTCCTCGACGCCATCGGGAAAAGGAAAAAATGCATCCGAAGCCACGACGCTACCTGCCAGCGGCAATTGCGCTTTCATGACCGCAATTTTCACCGAATCGACGCGGCTCATCTGCCCGGCGCCTATGCCCACGGTCTGGCCCGCGCGCGCGAAAACGATGGCGTTGGATTTCACGTGCTTGCAGACTTTCCAGCCGAAGAGCATGGCCTCAATTTCCTCGCGCGTCGGCGCACGTCGCGTAACCACTTTTAAATCGCGCTGCGCCAGTTCGTGGCGATCCTGTTCCTGCACAAGGATGCCGCCCGAAATGCGCTTCAATTCCAAATCGAATTCGCTCGCGGCATTATTCCATTCGGGAAGATGCAGCAGCCGCAAATTTTTCTTGGGCGCGAATTTTTCGAGCGCCGCCGGCTCGTAACCTGGCGCCACGATGCATTCGACAAAAAGTTTCGCAACCTCCTCGGCGGTTGCGGCGTCGAGCGGGCGATTGAACGCCATCACGCCGCCATACGCGGAAACCGGATCGCAGGCCAGCGCCTTTACGTAGGCTTCCGCCAGCGTCTCCTGTTCCGCCGTGCCGCATGGATTGTTGTGCTTCACGATGACGGCCGCGGGCCGCCGGAATTCCTTGGCCAGATCGAGGGCCGCTTCGAGGTCCACAAGATTGTTGTAAGAGAGTTCCTTGCCCTGAAGCTGGCGCGCCGCGGCAAGACCTCGCGCGGCGGAACTCGCGGGAACATAAAGCGCCGCGCGCTGGTGCGGATTTTCACCGTAGCGCAATTCCTGGCGTCGCGCATACGCAAAGTGCAGCCGCTCGGGCAGCAGCGGACGCTCGCCCAGCTCGATGGAACCGCTCGCCGCCGAAAGGCGCTCGAGCTCCGTCGCGATCTTGCCGTCATAGCGCGCGGTGAGCGCGAAGGCTTTGCGGGCAAGCTCCAGCCGCGTCGCGAGGCTCACTTCTCCGTGCGTGGAAATTTCCGCGGCCACGGCGGCGTAGTCGGCGGGATCGGTAACCACCGCAACACTCTCGAAATTTTTTGCCGCCGAGCGAACCATGGTCGGCCCGCCAATGTCGATATTCTCGATCAACTCTTCGGGCGTAAGATCCGGCTTCGCAGCAGTCGCCTCGAAGGGATAAAGATTCACGACCACCAGATCGATAGGCGCAATCTTGTGCTCCGCAGTCTGCGCGCGATCGCCCGCTTCTCCGCGCCGGAATAAAATTCCGCCATGCACTTTCGGATGCAGAGTTTTGACCCGCCCGCCCAGCATTTCCGGCCATCCGGTCAAGTCGGAAACATCGCGCACCGTGATTCCAGCTTCGCGCAGCAACTTGGCCGTTCCCCCGGTGGAAACAATCTCAATTCCGCGCCCCGCCAGTTGCCGCACAAATTCCGTAAGCCCGCTCTTGTCGTAAACACTTACCAGCGCGCGTTCCACAGGCACAGATTCCTCCAAAGGATGAAACGAAAACGCCTATTGTATGCGCGCGCGCAGCAATCGAAAAGCGGGAACTGGCTGCGCAGCTTGTCCTTTCCAATTGCAAGCGTCCCCCGTTACACTCATCGTCCATTGTTTGGAGGGCCCATGTCTTTTGTGGACGTTCTTCTAGGAAAGCCCCTGGCGACTTCCGACGAGCGCGCCGAGCAGATCGGTCCCGTCGCGGGAATCCCGATTTTCGGCCTGGATGCGCTGAGTTCGGCGGCGTACGGGCCTGAGGCTGCCTTGACGCTGCTCATTCCGCTGGGCGCGGCAGGAGTTGCGTACATCGTGCCGGTGAGCGCCAGCATTATTGTGTTGCTGGCGATCGTATACTTTTCTTACCGGCAGACGATCGCGGCCTATCCCGGCGGTGGCGGCTCTTACACCGTGGCATCGGACAATTTAGGCGCGTATCCCGGCGTCTTGGCCGCGTCGGCGTTGATGCTGGACTATGTGCTCACGGCGGCAGTGGGAATTTCCGCGGGCGTCGGCGCGCTGGTTTCCGCCGTGCCGCAACTTCAGCCGCACACGCTGGCGATTTGCCTGGGCATCCTCGTGGTCGTTACCATAGTGAATTTGCGCGGCGTTCGGGAAGCGGGCGTGTTTTTTATGATCCCGACGTACGCGTTTCTCGGATCTCTGTTGTGCGCCATCCTGATCGGCGTCACGAAAACGGTGTTCGCGGGGGGGCATCCTGTTTCTGTCATCCCGCCGCCTGCAGGCGCAGCGGGGCCCGTTTCCGTCGCGGTAAGCCTGTGGCTGCTGCTGCAAGTTTTCTCAAACGGTTGCACGGCGATGACGGGCGTTGAGGCCGTGAGCAACGGCGTGCGCGCGTTCCGCGAACCGACGGTCCGCAACGCGCAGCGAACGCTGACCGTGGTCATCGCCCTGCTCGCAATTCTTCTGGCGGGCATTGCGTATCTGGTGCGCGCGTACGGCATTCAGGCGACCGATCCTGTGCAACCCGGTTATCAGAGCGTGATTTCCATGCTGGTCGCGGCTGTTGCCGGCAGGGGAATTTTTTATTACTTCACGATCGGTTCGGTGCTCGTGATTCTTTCTCTTTCGGCGAATACCGCGTTTGCCGATTTTCCACGACTCTGCAAGGCCGTCGCGCATGACGGATTTCTGCCGCACTCCTTCGGTTTTCGCGGGCGGCGCCTCGTGTATTCAGAAGGAATTTACGTGCTGGCCGTGCTGACGGGAATTTTGCTGATCATATTTGGCGGCGTAACCGATCGCCTCATTCCCCTCTACGCGATTGGCGCATTTCTCGCCTTCACGTTGTCGCAGGCGGGAATGGTCGGCCATTGGCGCCGGAACCCGGGCCCAGGGGCTGTTCGCAGCATGTTCGTCAACGGACTGGGGGCCGTGACCACGGGCTTGACGCTTCTGGTGGTGCTCGTTGCAAAATTCACTTCGGGAGCATGGGTCAGCGTGTTGCTGATTGCGGGAATGATGGCCACCATGTTCTGGGTTCGGAAACATTATTCCGAAGTCGCCAACGAAACAAAACTTCTCGCGCCGCTGCAAGTCGAATATCTCGGACCGCCAATTGTCATCGTGCCGATTGAGTCCTGGTCGCTGATCTCCCAGCGCGCCATGCAATTTGCGCTGACGCTTTCCCCGGAAATTCACGCGCTGCACGTAGGCACGGAAGAAGAAACCAACGCGCTGCAAGACAATTGGAACCGCTTGGTTGCCGAGCCGGTTACGCGTGCCGGCGGGACCCCGCCGAACCTCGTGAATCTGTCCTCGCCGTATCGGCTGATTATCAAGCCCATTCTGGATTACGTGCTGTACGTGGAAGCGCACAACCCGGGCCGGCAAATCGCGGTGATCGTCCCGGAGCTGGTCGAGCGGCACTGGTATCACTATCCGCTGCACAACCAGCGCGCGGAATTGCTGAAAGCGTTTCTGCTCGTGAAGGGCAGCCGCAACATCGTACTCATCAACGTGCCGTGGTACCTCAAGGCCTGATGCTTTTTGGGACGGGAAATCGCAGACGGGGAAATTTAATCTTCAGGATTTCACGCGCGCTTTGAGCCGCGCGTGATTGTCTTCGAGCGAGACCACATATTCGACTTCGTGCGCATCCTTTTGCTTCTTGAGCTCGAGAGTTTTTTGCCGCACAAATTTCTGAAACGCTTCCATGGTCAGCGGCTCGGTGTCTTCTCCCGCCTGGGCTTTCGCTTCGCGAAACGCCGCGAACAGTTGCTCGACTTTTTTCTTCTCGCGATCGGGATCGTCCCAGGATACGGCGAACGGCAGGCGCACGGCCTCCGCTTTTTCCGCTTCGGCGCGCTGGCGAGCCCGTTCCGCTTCAATCTCGCGCGCGGCCGCGCCGAAATGGCGCTGCACGGTGCCCTCTTCCTTTTGCTTCATTCTTTTGCGGAACATTTCGCGATACTTCGAGTACATCTGCGTCAGGTTGCCGTAGCGGAAACGCTGGCTGTATTTCATTTCCGCGCCCCGGTCACTATACCGTTTCAGCATAGTATCGATTCGCCATTCAATTTCCGAGGGTGGACGGGCCTTGCCGCCGCCGAAGTATTGTTCATACTCGATCTTCAACTGGCGGATATCCCTCTCCAGCTGCCCGAGATCTTCGTCGATTGTCTTAGCCATGAAGTGTGGACCGCATAACTTGTATGGTAAAGGCCTCCGGCAAGACCGTCAACGCGCAGGCCTCGCCCTGGTGCGGAACAGGTAATATTCCTGGTGCATCTACAGTGCGATGCCCGGTGCCTGCTGATGCCCCGCGAAACTCATGTAACCCTTTGTTATTTGTTAATGATAATAGGAGAGATACGGACGGACTGGCGAACGATATCCAAAGGGCCCAAAAAGCGAAAGGGGCTCGCATGCGAGCCCCTTCCAGCAAAACCCCATTTCACCCCGTTCCGGACTATGCCGGAACGCATTCACCACCCCGGGAAAATCAAAACCACTTGACCAGTACAAGTGCAAATCGAGTGCCACATCGCAACTATCTCGATGCGACCGTGTAACCTGCAGATACATAAGGTGATATTGACTTACAGCGACAATCTGGCAGTTTTCTTTGTGCAATATTCTACAGTTTTTCACATATTTAAAGTACAGGGAATACTGTCTTTGGGAGATTTAAGTCCCAATGGCGGTGCGTATGGCCGTGGCGAGCGTCTCGGCCCAGTGTGAGACGTCTTCCGCGTGTTCGGCCTCCACCATAACACGAGCCTTCGGTTCCGTCCCCGAGTAGCGCACGACGACTCGTCCGGCGGCCCCCAACGCACGGGTCGCCTTTTCAATCGCAGCAGAAACTGCGGGCAAGGATTCCAGAGGGGGCTTGGACTTTACCTGCACGTTAACGATCGTCTGGGGAAACACTTTCAGGCCACGTACCAATTCATCGAGCGGGCCTTGCAGCGCAACCAGGCAGGCGATCTTGAGCGCCGTGAGAAGGCCGTCGCCTGTGGTAGCGTCATCCAGAAAAATGATGTGCCCGGATTGTTCGCCGCCGAGATTGCCGCCGCTGCGCAGCATTTCCTCCAGAACGTAGCGGTCGCCGACCGGGACTCGCGCCAGACTGAGGCCTTCCGCCTGAAGAATGAGTTCGAGGCCCAGATTGGCCATGGTGGTCCCAATCACGCGCCCCCCGCGTAATTGCCCGGCGGATTTTAAATATCGCGCGGCGGCCAGCAAAACACCGTCGCCATCCACGTGACACCCGCTGGCGCTCACGAACATGGCGCGGTCAGCATCGCCATCAAACGCAACTCCCAGCGCTGCATGTGTTTCGAGGACTTTTTCCCGCAGCTTTTCCGGATGCAGCGAGCCGCAGGCGTCGTTGATGTTGCGGCCGTTCGGCTGGTTGTGCATGGCGATCACTTCCGCACCGAGGGATCGAAACAAGGCGGGGCCGAGCAGGCTGGCGGCGCCATTGGCACAATCCAACACCAACTTTAGCCCCTTGAGATTCGCCCCGGGGATTGCGCGTCCGCGCAGGTAGGCCAGATACTCTTCGTCGAGCGAGAGATCGGCCGGGACAAGCACTCCATGCGGAGCGGTTTCACGGCCTTTGTGCTTGTGAATCTCGGTTTCGAGGTGCTCTTCAACGTCGTCTGGAAACTTCATTCCCGTTCCGGCAAATAGCTTTACGCCATTGTCGTGAAAAGGGTTATGCGAAGCGGAGATCACCATTCCCGCCGAGAATTTCTTCTGCCGGACGAGACAGGCGACGCCCGGCGTGGTGATGACGCCTGCGGAGATAAACGCAACGCCGTCATCGGCGAGCCCGGCGGCAAGCTGCGCGGCAATGTGAGGCCCGGATTCGCGCGTATCCATCCCGATCAGGATGCGCGGCTTTGGCTCGACTTCGAGCAAATACTTACCCAATGCCCGCGCAACCCCGTAAAGTGTGGCGTCGTCCAGCGGGTAAGTGCCGGGAATTCCGCGAATACCGTCAGTACCGAACAGTTCCTTGGTCATCGTGGACACAGGTGGGGGCTTCAGTTGGATGCTGGTAGCCGGGGCGCCCACATCGCCCTCGGATTGTTCAGTTTACCACGCGAGCGGTCATGCGGCTGGAGGAGCCGGCCCATGGCGCGGCACAAGAGTAACGTGGATTTCCGCTGGAGCTACCTGCACGACGGTTGCGCCAAACGGAGTGCCCACCATTTCCGGGGTGATCATCAGAGTCGTGGTCCCCTCCTTACCGCTCTTCATATCGAGGCGCAGGTTCAGATCGGCTGGGACCATCCGGCGCAACAAAGCCGAGCGGCCGCGCACGCGGATGTGCGCGACGGTGGGCACGTCCCCGGAAATCTCCAGTTGCGGCGGCATGGTGGTGAATTCCAGCGGGACTTGAAAGCCTACTTCGGCGTAGGGCTCGGCGGTGTAAGTGGCCCACAGGAGAAATGAAATTGCTAACGCGAGAATTTTCAAGCCCGCGTCGGCGAAAACGTATTTGCGCAGAAAACCCAAGGCTTATCTCCGCACCGGAGTTCGTGACGACGAAATTGCGGCAGGCAAAACCATGGCGGTCCGGCGCCGCGAAATCATTTCGCGCAACCGGTCGCTTAAATCATCCGGGGAAAGATTGGTCTCGATCGAGCCCCCGGAAGCTACCGAAATGGAGCCCGTTTCCTCGGAAGTCAGTACTACCAGGCAGTCGCTGTCTTCGGTGATTCCGATCGCGGCGCGATGCCGCGTGCCCAGTTGTTTCGAGATCATCGTATTGAGCGAAAGCGGAAGAAAACATCCTGCCGCGGCAACGCGCGATCCTTCAATAATTACAGCACCGTCATGCAAGGGAGAGCCCGGCCGAAAAATCGAAAGAAGCAAATCATAGGAGAGCTTGGCGTCCAGCGGGATGCCGCTTTCAATATAGGTGCGCAGGCCGGCTTGCCGTTCAACGACGATGAGAGCGCCGATGCGATTGTGAGAAAAATACTCGGCGGCCATGATAATGTCATCATACGTGCCTTTGGGATTGCGCGAGGCAAAATTCATCAGGGAGAGATTGCGGCCCACGCGCGACAGGGCCCTGCGGATTTCCGGTTGAAACAGGATGATGAGGGCGATGGCCACGTACGGGAGCATCGTGGTCAGCAGCCACTCGACCATTTCCAGGCGCGCCCATTGCGCGCCGCGATAAAAAACGAAAAGCAGCGCAAGGGCGATGAGCATTTGCACCGCGCGAGTCCCACGCAGCAATTTCAGCAAAAAATAAATCAATGCGGCGATGATCAGAATGTCCACTGCGGCCCGGAAATCCAAGCGCGACAGCGGCGTCACGGGAAGAGCGGCGGCGAGCATGGTAGTGCCATCTACGGTATCTCAGCCATGCTGCCCGGAGCAAGCCGCAGTTTGCCAGCATGTTTTCAGGAGTCTGTCTCAGGCTATTGCAGGCTGGAAATACCGTTTCCACCCGCGGTTTACGCGGTAATAAATATGCTATGTTGAACAGAGTCGCAATATGCAGATTGAAGACGTCAAACTTACCGCGCGATCCAATCCTTCCCAGCGCATCATCGCGGCGGCGATCATCTTCGCCTTTTTGTATTTTGCCTCGGATGTCGTCGTCCCTTTGCTCCTGGCCGTACTGATTGCCTATTTTCTAGATCCGGTAGTCGCGGTCCTGGAGCGGATCCATATTCCGCGAGCACTGGGAGCACTGGTCGTGATGCTCGGAGTCACCGCGCTGTTTGCCGGTTTGGGCTATCTTGTCGTGACTCGCGCGGAACAATTTCTTGCCGACTGGCCGCGTTACAGTGGCGCCATGCGCCACGTGACCACGGCATTCGACCGCCAGATGACCACCCTGGAAAAAGGAGTCGAGGCGATTTCGCCGGCGCCCGAAAAAGGACGCACCCCGGCGCGCGCCGTTGAGCCGCCCCCGGTTCGCGAATGGCTGCTTCGAGGAGCAGGATCGTTGTACTCCATTCTGGTCGTGGCTACGTTTGTGCCCTTCCTCGTTTTCTTCATGCTGGCCGCGAAACCGCGTATCTGGAAAGCGACGATTGATTTATTCCCGGACGAACATCGGGAACGCGTTCGCGGTGCGCTTGAACAAGTCAGCTTGATGCTCCGAAGTTTCGTCGCCGGCAATGGCCTCATCGCCATCATCTTGATGCTTTTGAGCTGGGGATTTTTCCTTTTGATTCATCTGGATAATCCGTTTTTGCTGGGCAGCGTGTCGGGAGTCCTGAATCTGGTGCCGTACCTCGGCGCTGTGCTGGCGTGGATTCCGCCGTTTTTGATCGGTCTGTCGCAATGGAACACTGTTGGTCCATACTTGGGCATTGCGGCGGTGCTGACCTTTCTTCATTTCGTCGGCTTGAACGTGTTGATGCCCGCGATTGTGGGGCGCCGCGTTCACTTGAATGCCCTGGCAGTCACCGCGGCGCTGTTATTCTGGGGATGGATCTGGGGAGCCATCGGGCTGATCCTGGCAATCCCCATCACGGCCACCGTCAAAGTGATTTGCGATTATTCCGAGGGCTGGGAACCGGTGGGTCGCTGGCTCGGGGAATAGATAAAGGAATCTGATTTACCGGATCGCGCGGCGGGGTAACGGCGCGATGTATCGGAATACGATATGCAATCCAATCAACGCACAATTCTTATTATTTTGATTGCGCTCTTCGTGCTCACAGGAGCCGGCCTGGTTGTAACCACGGAGTGGGGCGCTCGCACGGTTTCGCAGTCATCCGCCCCGTTGAACGTCACGCAATCGCCCGTGAACCTTCAGCAATTTCGCAACGCGCAAGCGCTCTCCGAACTTGCCGCCACGCCGCAAGAGCAGGATCTGGCGCGAGATGTGCTTCGGAAAACCGATCATGAAGTCGATTTCGCATTCGCCGCGGCGCTCTATACAGCGGCGTCTCAACCTGTGCCTTCCTCTCCCGAAATCAAGTCCATTCTCGAAAGAATCTCAAAAGGCGAACAGGAAGATTCCGAGGTGAATGCGGATGTCGCGCGGCTTACCAAGCTCGTTGCGGGCGCAAAAGACAATCAGAAAGAAGCTCTGACGCAGCAGCTCGATCTTGCCAAGAGCCGCCAGGAATTGATCGAGGACGAAATCGCCGATGCGCACGAGGATCTGGAGCGCGCCGGCGGCGATCCGCAAAGGCGAATCCAGCGCATGGTCGACGAATACAACGCCTCGGAGCAGAGCAGCGGCGGCCAGCTGGATCTCAGCATCGCCGGAAAGCAGGGTGGTTCCGCGGTCCCGGCTTCGAGCTCATTTATCTCTCGCGCACACGCGTGGTACACGTTGCACTCGATTGGCGGCCGCCTCAATCAGGAAGAACGCGCGGCCACCGCTTCGGCCACCGCATTTTCGGGAACGCATGACAAGCTCGAAGAGCAGCTGGAACAACGGCAATCGCAGCAGAAGAAAAGTTTAGCCGACGCGGCCGCTGGAAACGCCGCGCCTGCCAATTCGGTTGCCGGCCCGGCCTCCTCATCCAGTAAAACCAGCGATGCAATTTCTTCCTACAAATCGCTGACCGCGCTGCAGAAAAGAATGTCCGGCCTGGACAACCGCATCCGCAATCAGCAGGACCTTGCCGGAGTCTACGCGCAGTGGGGCCTGCTCGTTGCTTCGCGGCGCCGCGATTTGTTGCACAGCCTGCTCATTTCCGTCGCACTGATGCTGGCCGTCGGGTTGGCGGTTCTGCTGACCACTAATTTTCTACAACGAATGTTCGCGCGAGTGGAGCCCGATAAGCAAAGGCTCCTCACCTTGCGCTCGGTCGCGCACATTGTCACGCGCGTCGTGGGCGCCATTCTGATCCTCCTGATTATTTTCGGCATGCCCAGCCAGATGGCGACGGTTCTGGCTCTCGCCGGCGCTGGGCTCACGGTGGCGATGAAGGATTTCATCGTCGGATTTTTCGGCTGGTTCGTGCTGATGGGGAAAAACGGAATTCGCCACGGCGATTGGGTGGAAATCAACGGCGTGAGCGGCGAAGTCGTCGAAATCGGATTGTTCCATACCGTGATCCTCGAAACCGGCAACTGGAACGACGCCGGGCATCCCACCGGACGCCGCGTGACTTTCGTCAATAGCTACGCGATCGAGGGCCACTACTTCAATTTCTCCACTTCCGGACAATGGCTCTGGGACGAATTGCAACTTGCCCTTCCCGTGGATCAGGATCCTTATCCGGTCGCGGAAGAAATTCAGAAAATCGTGACCAAGGAAACCGAAGCGAACGCGCATCTTGCCGAACAGGAATGGCAACAGATGGGCAGCGCGAACGGTGTTCGTCCCTTTTCAGCCGGCCCTGCAATCAGCGTTCGTCCGGCCAATCTCGGATTTGAAATTCAGGTGCGCTACGTGACTCGCGCGAACGAGCGTCACCAGCAGCGGGGAAAACTTTATCTGGCCATCGTCGAATTGCTTCGCCGTAAAAATATTCCCGCAACGCCGCCCGTTGCGCCTTCCGCGGCATCGGCAACTTAGCGATGGATTTGTAGCGCCCGCCTTCAGGCGGGCACTTGCTGCTTCCAGGATGCCCGCCTTAAGGCGGGCGCTACGTAAGGCAATCATGGATCAGCGACATCGAAAACCAACAGGCTGAAGCCCGTGCTACTTGCGTGCTTGTGCGCATATTGCTGGGCGTGTTGCCGAATGCTACGATGGCTGCATCCATGACCCAGCAAGTTCCTTCCCGGCCGCGCATCGGCGTACCGTGGCGCACCTCCGCGGAAGAAGCTGCGGGCCAGCGCGCCAAAATCGATAAATACCTGCACGCCGTGGAAAGAGCGGGCGCGGAAGCGGTGCTGCTTTCTCTCGCCTCGACGCCCGATTCCTTGAAGCGCGAGGCATTAAGTCTGGACGCGTTCGTTCTCACGGGGAGCCCTGCCGACGTTGATCCGGCGCACTACGGAGCGAAGCGTCACGCGGCCGCAGCCGATGCCGACGCGGCGCGCGAACGAACCGATTTTGCTTTGCTGGAACACGCGCTCGTCACCGGTAAGCCCGTCCTCGCCATTTGCTACGGCATTCAATCGCTGAATGTTTTTCTCGGCGGAACTCTTGTCCAGGATATTCCCACCGAGCTCGACACGAAAATATGCCACAGCCCCGAAGAGGATGAGCTTCCGGATGGCACGGAAACGCCGGACGCCATACACGGAGCAAATTTTGGAATTGGGCGCGTTTTCACCCTCTCCGGCGCGGCTCAGGTGGAGGTTAACTCCTGGCATCATCAGTCCGTGCTGGAGCCAGGGCAAGGACTGCGCATCACGGCTCGGGCGCCGGACGGAGTAGTCGAGGCAGTCGAGTGGACGGAAAATTCCAACTGGGTGGTGGGAGTACAGTGGCATCCGGAAAGAATGCCGGAGGATGCTCTGGCACAATCGCTGTTTAGCGATCTGGTCGCGGCTGCACGATCGGTGCGGGCGGAGTAGTGGCGCAGGCTTCAGCCTGTGGGTTTTGGTTCCTGCAAGGATTAAAACCCATAGGCTGAAGCCTGCGCCACAAATTCTTGGCAACCTTTATGACCTTTGCGCTCTTCCATGTAAGTGGAGGTTCCACCCTGTGCGGTTAATATTCCGGGCCATGGCGTGCATTATTTTTGTGCTGGTGACTGCGGGGATCTGCGGAAGGCCCGCGACCGCCAGCCCGGCGCAGGAAATGCTCCCCGAGCAGAGCGCCGCGAAGGCCAAGCAATTATTGCAGCAGGTGATCACCGCGCTCGGCGGGCAGGCATATCTGAACGTGCGCGACAGCCAATGCGACGGGCGAACCGCGCAGTTCGGAACGGCGGGAACTTTGCTGGGCTTTACATTATTCCGCGATATCTGGCTGCTGCCGGACAAGAACCGCGTGGAATATTTAGCCAAGGGCGAACACACGATTCTCGGATTCCTGATGGGCGCGGACGATCTGCTCATCACGCACGGCGGCGCGATGATCACCATCCACAGCAGCGAAGGAGGCTGGACGCTGGACAAGAGCGGCGTATCGGATGAGCCGGAAGACGTAATTAAGAATTACAACGA
>PMOP01000126.1 GCA_003161495.1 Acidobacteriota bacterium
GCCAGGAGTGGCTGTGCTACAAAAGGCGCAAGCCAAAGCCCGCGCCGCCGTCACATCTTATCCAAGCCTTCGTTCAACTCGATGTACGTTCCCCACGGATCGGTCATGAACGCCAGGGAAATGCCTAGGTCAGGCCGCTTGGTGTAGGGCATATCGAATTTCACGCCGTTGGCCTCTGCCTTCTTGCAGAATGCTTCGAGGCCCACGATTTCAAATCCAATGTGATCCAGCATGCGCCCCTTGGTCGGAACGGTGGGCGTGTCGGATTTGGTAAAAGTCAGGTTCGCGCCAGGAATATCCGCGGCGTCAAACTGCCCGCGTTTCCCAGGCTTGGCGCCGAACATCTTGGCGTACCACGATTGCATCTCCAGCACGTTCGAACTTCCCGCGGCATCCGCTACATAGAAATGCACGTGGTGAAACGCAATCGGAACGGTTTGTGTCTTGTCTTCCAGGATCTCGATTCGCAGCAAATGGTCTGGCGTCCAGACGAATCCCTGGCCGGGATTTTGGCCGGCTTCCGTATTCAGTCCTGCCGCCTTCCATTTTGCCATCGCTGCCGCGGTATCGGGCACATGAAAGCCAATGTGACCCACAACGGATCCGACGGTTGGGGTCGTGCCGTCCCCTTTTCGTACCAGGATCAGGACGCCAGGGAATTTGAACACGTCGTTAGGACCCAGTTTTCCGGGGACGCCACCCATCGCAGTCCAGAATGTTTTGGCGGCTTCCACGTCCGGCACCAAAAAATGCACGTGGCCCATGGATACGCCTGCGTCATTCGGACCTGCGACTTGCGCCCAGGAAGCGCGGGCGGGAATCAGCATTGCAAGACCGAGGATCAGAATCAGTTTTCTCATTCCATTGCTCCTTATGCCAGCCAGATTGTTGGATTTTCCGCCGGCCATCCCGCGCGGAATCCGTTTTTTTATGGTCAGATCGTTCGTTAAATCGGTAAGCAAGACAGTAAGTTACGCGTTCTTTCGTGTCAAGGAAAGCCTTGCTTCGCTATCCTGTGATCGAGAATCAAAATTGAAACTGCGGATTTCTTCCGGTTCAGGTTAGAATCCCGCGATCGGAGGGCATACGTGCGCGCCGTCATTCAACGCGTTACCCGCGCCAGTGTGACTATCGAAGGCCGCGTCGCCGGAGAAATCGGCGCGGGTCTCCTGGTATTGCTGGGCGTCAGCAAGACGGACCATCCGGAATCGGCTTCCTATCTCGCCGAAAAAATCGCAAACCTGCGGATATTTTCCGATGAAGCGGGAAAGATGAACCTGTCCGTGCTCGACACCGCGGGTTCCGCGCTGGTCGTGTCGCAGTTCACTTTGTATGGCGACACGCGGGGAGGCCGGCGGCCTTCGTTCATTCAGGCCGCTCCGCCGGAGGAAGCCAACCGTCTTTACCAGGAATTTGTGAAGTCGCTGCGTTCGCTCGGCATGAAGGTGGAAACCGGGGTGTTTCAGGCGCACATGCAGGTCGAGCTGGTCAATGACGGGCCGGTTACGATCCTGCTCGATTCCGAAAAAACGATCTGAGCAGGCTCGTGGTTGCCGAGGCCGCGCGGAATACGCGATGAGCCTGAAGCCCTGCGTGGAATTCCGCCAGACATTTCAGGCTGGCATTTATATCGGAGGGCGATACAATATGCTGGTGTCCACCGGCACAATGACCGTCGCGGAATTTCGCGCCCTTGCGGAATTTCGATATCAAATTCGGATCTTCCTGAACGGCAGCGAGGAAGCCGCGCGCAACGCGGACCTCGAGCCGCAGCAGTATCTGCTCATGCTGGCGCTCCGCGGATTGCCCGCTGGCCGCGAGTCGAGCATTCGGGAGCTGGCCGAGCGCTTGCAGTTGCGCCACCACAGCGTCGTCGAGCTCGTGGACCGGCTGGAAAAAAGGCAGCTCCTGCGCCGCGAGCGCTCCCGGAACGACCGGCGGCAGGTGATTTTGCATCTGACGCCGCGCGGCGAAAAACTTCTTACGCGGCTTGCCAAGCAGCGGATCTCGGAGCTTCGCACGGCCGCGCCCGCGCTCGTCCAGTCACTTACGGCGGTGATTCGGTCGACGCAAGGCAGCCAGCGCAATCGCCGATAAAAGTGTTTCCGGCCCGCGGCGAATTGGACAGCGCATCCCGCATGGATTCCCATGTCCTCGATGACACCGGGAAATTGAGAGGTTCGTTTCCGTGACATTCTTCGCTCGAATGAGCGAGCCCGACGACAGCGCACCGGGCCCCGTTCGATTTCGTCTCGGCTTCATTTCCTTGCTGGCCTCGATGGTCGGCATCATCTCCGGATTCGTTGCATTTCTGCTTTACAACCTGATCGGATTTTTTACCAACCTCGCTTTCTACGGAGTCTGGTCCTTCCATTTTCGCAGCGCGGCGGAAAATCAACTGGGCGCGTGGGTCATCATCGTTCCGGTTATCGGCGGACTCATGATCGGCATCATGGCCAAGTACGGTTCGCCAAAAATAAGAGGTCACGGCATCCCTGAGGCGATGGAAGCCGTTCTTACTTCTAAGAGCCGGATCGAAGCCAAAGTTGCGATCCTCAAACCGATTTCGGCGGCCATCGGAATCGGCACGGGCGGTCCGTTTGGCGCTGAGGGACCGATTATTCAAACCGGGGGAGCGCTCGGTTCGCTCGTCGGCCAGCTTGTTTCGACTACGGCATCGGAACGCAAGGTTTTGCTGGCCTGCGGCGCGGGAGCCGGACTGGCCGCGATGTTCAACGCGCCGATTACCGGGGCGCTCCTGGCCATCGAACTCCTGCTGTTCGAGTTCCAGGCGCGTTCCTTCATCCCGCTAATGCTCGCCAACGCGCTGGCTGTCGCCGTTCGCCTTCGATTGTTCGGCGATGAAACGATGTTTCACGTCGGCGCTTTCGACTACGATCTCATCCACGGAATCCCTTTTTATCTTGTTCTCGGACTCATTTGCGGTTTCGCGGCGATTGGCTTTGCCTCGGCTCTGAAACGCCTCGAAGATTTTTTCGATCACATGGAAAAAATTCCGGTGGTGTTGCATCCGGCCATCGGGGCGTTGGGTCTGGGCGTTGTCGGTTATTTTCTTCCGCGCGTCTTTGGTCCGGGTTACGCCACCATCGGCGATGTTCTGAATGTGCGACTCGCTTTGACGGCGGTCGTGCTGCTTCTGGTTTGCAAGGCGGCCGTCGTGTTGCTCTCCCTCGGCTCGGGAACTTCGGGCGGCACGCTGGCTCCGATGTTTATGATGAGCGCCGCGATCGGCAGCACTTTTGCGATGGTCGTGAACTACTTGTTTCCGAGCGCGCACCTTTCCGTTGGCGCGTACGCCGTGGCAGCAATGGGGGCTCTGCTGTGCGCGTGCGCTCGCGCCACGTTTACATTCCTCGTCTGCGCGATTGAAACGACCCACGATTTTCACGCCGTGGTTCCGGTCATCCTGGTCTGCGTCGTCGCCGACGCGATTGCCGTGCGCTACATGCCGTATTCGATCATGACGGAAAAACTTGCGCGAATGGGCTTTGGCGCGGGCCAGGATTACGAAACCAATTCGCTCAAGCAGCTCAAGGTCGCCGACGTCATGGTTCGCGATGTCTCGACGATCCTGCCCGAAGAGACTGTCCGCGAACTTGCCAACCGATTTGCGAACGGAGACTTGAAAGCTTCGCGCCATCACGCGCTGCCCATTGTGGATTCCGCGGGGCGCCTGCAAGGCCTCGTCACGCAGGGCGATTTGTTGCGTGCGCTGCAAGTGGACCCGGACGGCAAAATGAGCGTGCTCGATGCCGGCACGCGCTCGCTGGTGGTCGCCTTTCCCGACGAGCGCGTCTTCGACGCCGTGACGAAAATGCTCGAAAATAATATCGGTCGCCTGCCGGTGGTCGATCGCAAAAAACCGCTGCTAATGGTCGGGTACATCAACCGAGCCAATGTAATGGGTTCCTGGCGCGGACATTTGCATGAGGAATCGGTTCGCGAGCACGGCTGGTTGCGCAATCTGAAATCGATTCCCGCGAATAGGGGCGATCGAGGCGTCGCCCTCGGCCGCGTCGAGTCCCTCACGGACAATCAACTGCTTCTTACGCCCAATGAGCCTTCGGGCGGATCTGCCGAAGAGTTTGCGTTGAGCGCACCCGTGCGAGGAATTTTTCTGGGTGATGAAGTCCGGGTGAGCTACCGGAAGGAGAATGGCCGCAAGGTCGTCGCGCGAATCGAAGAGCTTTCGAGCAGACAGTAGGACGGGCTTCAGCCTGTCTGGTTTTAATTTTACGTCGCTTTAAAAAGCAGACAGGCTAAAGCCCGTCCTACTTGAGCCTAAAACCCGCCGCCACCGCCGCCACCGAAACCGCCGCCTGAAGATCCGCCACCGCCGAAACCCGATCCGCCGCTGCTACGCGGAGCCGAAGCCATCACGGAGCCCGCGCGCGCCGTCATATTGTCCAGGCTGCTGATGAACATCACCGGATAAAATCCGCCATTGTAGTAGCCGCCCTGATACCACGACGGCGGCTGCGTGTAAATATTCTGAAACGCTCCGACCCATTTCTTTTCCACGCCCAGGGCCATCGCGTAAGGCAAAAATTTCTCAAAGGTTTCCGGAGTCTGGCTGATCCGGTCCAGGTGATCGGCTTCCACGTGCGTCAGAAAATCCTCGAAGCCCAGCACTCCAGCGAGGGCCTTTACGCCGTTCGCAGTGTGCGCCCGCATGAACCAGCCGAATCCCGCGATGATTCCGCCTGAAAGAATCGCCGCAATAAAAAATGGGGCCGGCGCCATTCCCATTTTTTGCGAAAGCGTGTTGCCCATGAAAAAGAACAGCGCCCCCATGGCAATTCCTCCGCCCACAAAAGCGCTGCGCACGTAGTCCGGGCGATGTTGGAAATACCCGCGCTCCATCAACTCATCAAAAATGCTGTTCTTGATGTTCGGCAGATTTTTGTAAAACACATTCTGCAGGCTGGAAAGGTCCACGTCGGGCAGCACGCCATTGGAAAAGATTCCCGCAAGCAATACCAGTTCGTGCGATTTCAACCCAGACCATTCCTTCGTGCCTTTTTTCAAGTGAAAGACGTAATCCTTGTTGTGCACGAGGCCCATCATTCCCGGCTTATCTTTTTCCTCGATCACGATGTATCCGCGCACGGCCAGATCCACGATCGTGGCCGTAATGTCCCGCATCGCCGCGGTTTCATCCACGAGCGTGCCGGCTTCTGCCGGGCTGATTCCGTCAGGCGGCGCGTATTGGACAGCGATCGGACCGACGCGCGGGTCGCGTCCGCGCGTGTACCACAGCCAGAACATGAACAGGAATACGGGAATCGGAAAGAAGATCGGCCAATTGCTGGCCAGAAATTGATCGATCTGGTCTCTTGTCACGGGCTCTTTCACGAAGCCTTTGTCCCAGCCGACCACCACCGTCAGCCCTTCGTGAAACGATAGCGGCCGCTGCATGGATACTTCCACCGTGTTTTCCGAAGCCCTCACGGCCGCGTTCTGCGCACGCGAGCCGTACGACCCGGTGAATTCGTTGGTCCGAATGCCGGTCACGCCCGGAGGCAAGAAGATTTG
>PMOP01000411.1 GCA_003161495.1 Acidobacteriota bacterium
ACTGAGGATCAGGAGCGGATGACTGCTTCCATTATGTATACCCGCCCGTTTCAGAACGGGAACTGGGCCAGCACCCTTCTATGGGGACGCACGCGCTCCCTCGAAGATAATTCCATCTTTAACAGCTACCTACTCGAATCCACGGTCCGCTTCCATACGCGAAACTACGCGTGGACACGTATCGAAAACGCCGAACGGTCAAATGAACTGATCCTTGGCGAGAATCCCCTACCGCCCGGCTTCAGAGAAGTGCCCATCGGACACGTTCAGGCATATATCTTCGGCTATGACCATGACTTCGACTTGATTCCACACCTTGCTTCTGCCATCGGTGCGCAATTTACGACGTATGGCGTGCCGGACGTGCTGAAACCAATCTACGGTTCGCATCCTCTGGGCGTAGCCATCTTCATCCGACTGCGGCCATTCTTGGGACAGGAGAGATAGATGTGAAATTCTGGCAAATAGATCTGTTGGTTCTCTTAGTCATTCAGTCGCGTTCTTCTCTTTTGCGTCCGGCGCACAATTGTTTCGGCATTGCCCCAAGTGCTCACCTATAGTACCTCGTATCAATTGATGGCTCCTTCTGGCCCAAATCCTCGAGAACTTCTCTGATTTCCTTACAGTGCGTAAGCGTGATCGGGAGGTCCGCGCAGAAAGCAGGGGAACTCAGATCCAACTTCGTCAAACGAAGCAAGTCTTGCGCGACTTGTCGAAAAGAGAGCGATCCCCAATTCTCTGTAATCTCCAATGGCTGCGGTATTCTGTACCCAGAATACCCGCGCAGAAATGGCACGTATCCCGATGTAAAAACGAGTCCCAGATTTTCGTCGAACGGAATTGCTGTCCCCCGAAGGATCGGTTTGTGACCTGGACGCACACAGAAAATTCCACGTCGAGAGATGGTAATAAGTCCGTATTGCAGAGTATTTTGGAGTGAATTCTCAAAGCCCCTGCGCTCCGAATCAGAATAAGGAGTGCTTTTGTGAACAGTGATTTTGAGGGGCCAAGAACCAATCTTTTCTTTGTATACTGCAAGCGCACGAGAGAGTAGCCTCTTCGCTTGTCCCTCATCCAGATGAGGCGACTTTTCTCCTTTCTTCATCGCGTCCCATTCGAACGTATCACCATTGACAACGAAGCCTTCTCCATGTTCCGAAACAACATATGCGAAGCTCTTTAGTGTGTGTGAAGGCGCAGTTTGTGATGGTCGGTAAAATGAAATTCCAACGAAGCATGAATCTCGGGAGGCGTTTGCAAGCCGCCACGGAGTCAACCCTGATTTGTGCAGTATTCCCAACGACAAATTCCATGCCAGTGTCGCACGATCTTGCAGCGCGTGGATTTTTGAAAATGCTTGATCCCAGATAATTTCTGTCGGAAGGGACCACATACACTCTGCCCTAAGGCCGCCGCGAAACACGTGAAGCAATCCATTGAATATTCCTTCTCTACTACTTAGCAACATTTCGTTTTTCGAGGTAGATTTGGCATTATCTTTGGCATTCAATTTCCCAAGAAGGTGCGTCATGGACTCTGAAACGACACAGAGGACCACTTGAGGCGGATTTTCAAGCTCGCTGATCGCCCGAACTTCGCTACCAAACACTTCCTGGAGTAACCAACGCCTTGTACTTAAATCGTCACACTCCTCTATTGAACGAATGTCCCTTTTGTGCAGCGGCCGATGCCATTGTTTTTGCGTTACAACATGAACGCGGAATGGCGGTTGTGAATTCATTCCGGGGAAGGATGGGTTTTGTACACAGTCGACATTCGCAACTTGTTCTATGGGCTGCGAAATTTCTTTCAGCAGTCCAAGGGCTTTGTCGATTGACTCCGCGGTTCCAACGATTCCTACACGGACTTGCCTCGTTTCGTCCGGGTGAGTCACACCATAGAGCCCGAATGCCGCCAGACCTGTACGCGGATCGACGCAGCGATGGTCTGTGCCAAATATTAGGTCCGGTTCCTGAAGCAGCAAACAGGAGAAGCGGTCTGAAGAACGAGCTAAGTGAATCTCAAGCGGAGTGGTGCTAAATACTCTCCTGGGATTGCTCGCGCCGGAGACTCCTGAAGGTCGTGGAAGATACTCCTTCCTCATCGTTGAATAAGCTCTCTTGTCCGAGCGGGCCCAGCGCTGGCATCAAGAGGTCATCCTCCATTTCGGCGAGCATCATCAGGTCATAGTTCATTCGATCGCTCGGGATGCCAAATTGAGTGAAGCCTGATAGTGGAGTCAATTTGGCCCGAACAGGCGCCTGACCTGTATTGATGCGGATTTCGTGATGGCCCTTGGCCAAAACGGCCGACCAGAATCTTAACGACCGCAAGACTTGCCCGTTTCTTTCTTGTGGGTCCGACCCGGAGAACAATGGCCCAATTGCCTCATTTGATGAGGCAGTTTTTCCATCTAAATCGGTTAGAAGCCAGCTGGGTTCCAGACGCAAAAAGAGATTTCCCAGCACTTGAATGAAGTCGGCGCGAATGCTTTGATGCCTCCATCCATATTGAACTTCGGCCTTCCCCTGATTTTCTAGTTCTATCCATCCCATGTTAGGGGCAGTGACTTCGCGTGAAATTGTTAGCCCGCCGATTTCCCACCATACGCTCTTGGGTTTGGTGCGTGGGAAGTAAAATTGGTCCGTGCTCCGGGCCCAGCGTAGCCCGCGCTTCCAGGCGTGCTGGCGAAACAAATTGTTCAATAGTTCGATCGCCCACGCCGCACGATCCTGTCGAGAGAGCCACTGCGTGAAGCTCTCCTGCTTTTGGGTACCCCAGTTGGTCACAGCAGGCGCAAACGCCGAATCCGGCGAAAGGTGTTCGATGGAATAGAGCCTCGACTCTTTGATCAAGAAAGGTAAAGGTCCGGCTCCGTCACATGCTTCCATCAATTCGGATTCCGTATCGAATCGCGTCTCCGTCGAATAGACAAATTTGGGAAGTTCGACGACGGGGAAAAGGTTGGAGAGGATACGTTCCTTCGCAGAACTAACTCCGAACGAATAGACTGGCCTCGACGATGCGACATCCTCCATAAGAAAAGACAGGAGATCGGAAATGTTTTCTTCAAATTGATTCTCATTTCGAAAATCAAACCACTCACCCAGTCTGAGAAGGGGCGGGATCGTTGCATTGTCTTTGAGAATCGTCACAATTCGCCACTCTGATGGACCAACTTCCTTCAGGAGTTCCATTAATCTCTGGGCGGCTGGCCAATCTTCCTCCAACATGGTCCTGGAAATGACGATGGCCAGAAGACGATGGCCACGCACGCTTCTTCCCGTTTCAGCCAGCGAGTTTGCCCCTATCGTGGCATCCCAATTGGCGAGCGACAATGTCATGTTGCGATTTCCAAATCGCGCTCCATGAAGACGATCTGCCAGGTTCGCTGTCCAAATACCATCGGCACCGCTATGGAAAAGAAACAAATCGCAGGCACCGATTGCAATATGTTCTGCCTCACGAACCTGCACCGAATGCATTCCCTGATCAGGCCACTCTTTCATGAGAGAAGCAGGAGGGGATCCCGAAACGGGATTCTGAATTCGAAGTTTCCCGGATTCAGTTGCCATAGCGCAGTGTGGGCAAGGACGAGTTAACAAGTCCTAAGGAAAGTGTCATCATTTTGTTTATGGAATTCAGAATCTACTGTGCTTTCAATATCTTGGTATTAGTTTTATGGATACAATGAATGCAATTCTTACATGGGTAGATACAGAAATTATCTCGTCTTTACGTAATGTTTATGTTTTACTGACGATGCAGGCTGATTCAGCAACAATCTGTTGGTGGGGCGGCCGGCGGAAAGAAGGACATCTTGAACGAGACACAAATTGTGGTCCAGGGCGACTGGCCTCGAACCACCGAACAGGTCAGGCAATCCACCCAGTTTGGTTATCCCGATGCTGCGACACTGACGAAGGGAGAAATCTCCGCCCGTATCGAAAATACGGGTGTTATTCCCTTTGTGAGCCAGGCATCCGCGGAGGATGCACTTTTTGTCGCCGAAGCGCTTGCCGGGGCAGGTGTCCCAATCATTGAAATCAGCATGAACAATCCCGACGCAATTGATGTTATCTCCCACTTGGTGAAAAAAGCTCCGACGATGATTGTGGGTGGGGGAACCATACGCAACGTGGACACGGCATGTAAATGTGTGGATGCGGGCGCAAAGTTCCTGACGACTGATGGGGCGATTTCGGGGGTTGTCGAGTTTGCCGCGGAAGAAAATCTTGTAGCGATCCCAGGAGCATTGACGCCGACCGAAGTTATCTCGCTGTGGGACGCGGGAGCTGACTTTGTGAAAGTGGTTCCGTGCTATGCGGTGGGTGGCCACAATTACATTCAATCACTGAAAGCAGCCCTGCCATCCGCCCGCCTCATCGCCGCAGGCGGCGTGAACCAACTAACGGCTCTGAATTACGTTAAGGCGGGTGTTTCAGCCCTGAGCGTCGGCAAGGAGTTAATCCCGACGGAGGCTATCGTGTTGCGCCAAGCCCGGCGGATTCAGGAATTGGCACGCAGACTTCTTACCGCAGTCGACAACGGTCGCGTTTAGACGGCAGTCTCCAGAGATTCGCGCGTTTCTTTTTCCGGTCAAAGCCCTTTTTTTGGGCGGCATCTGGTCCGCTCAAAAGTCATCAATCGCTACCCGAGGACCGGCTGGTATGCGCCGCCAAGTGAGCCTTGCCGCTTTTCACAAAGTCCAAGAATCGCCTGGCCAACTCACCAATCCGGGCCGACTGGTGAAGACGGACTGCTTCCCTGGGGATCAATTCACGGCCTACGCCGAGTCCGATAGCTCCAGCTAGAATCATTTTGGATGCGCTCTGTTGATCCACACCCCCAGAAGCGATCAGTGGAATGTGAGGGAACATCACGTGAAGCGACCCGATGTAGGCCGGACCGCCAAGCTGGGCGCAGGGAACGACTTTGACGAAATCCGAATTTGTCTCCCAAGCGCTGATGACTTCCGTGGGCGTAAGCGCCCCCGGAATCACGGCTACGCCTTGTTTCGCTGCGAACTCGATCACCGCAGGGTGGAATCCGTCACTGGTTAAGAACTGCGCTCCGGCGTCCAAGCACTGACGTGCGGCTTCTGGATTGGTCACACTGCCCGCCCCCACGATAATGCCGGGAACGCCCTTGGCCAGATGTGAGATAACCATCGTGGCTTGAGGCACAGTGAGAGCTATTTCCACAACGGGGACCCCACTCTCAGCGACTGTCTGCGCAGCAAACAGGGCACTCTCCATGGAGCGCTCACGAACCGCGGCAATTACGCCGGTTTCCTCGATCCAGGCGCGAACTTCTTGTTTGGTCATCAATCTTGCTCCTCGATTGCAGTGGCGCGTGACTCAGTTGGCCAAGCTTCACAAGACAAGTGCTTGAAGATCGGGCCTGAATTTCATTTCGTGGAACGGCCGCGTTTCAAATCAAGGCAAGTTCCTGACGCCCACGGCTTCGCGAAGCTGCTCCAGTGCAAGCAGATACGAAGCGAGAGTCTGACGATAGCCGAGTTCCTCGGCTCGATAACTGCGTTCGGCATCCAGAAAATCGAGCAACGCAAGGCCGCCGCGATGGTAAGCGTAATCGGCGATATCCCGGTCCTTCTTCGCGATGTCTCGATACTTGTCCCGATACATCATGACCATTCTGTCGTTGGATTTCAGGCCTTCGTAAGCGTCCTTCACGTCCGTCATTACCTGGCCATTGGTGGAGGCTTGCATTTCCTGCATCTGCGTGATGACGGAATGCGTCCGCCCGATTTCGCCTTGATTGCGATTGAAAATGGCGAGCGGAATACTCGCGTAAAATGTGGCAGCATTGATGCCGTTGACGTGGGAATAGTTTCCCGTGACGGTCACATCCTGTTTTCCATTTGCCTTGGCCAGGGCGTATCCGCTATTCGCCGCGGTGACACCCTGCACTGCTGCGCGCAGGTCCGGCCGATTTTGAATGGCCGCCATTTGCGAGTCCTCGAGATTGGATTTGAGCGGCAGGTAATCGAACGTGTCCGCCACATCGTAATCGGCGGAGACGGATTCATAACCGAGCAATTGCCGCAGGTCGGACAGTCCCTGCTCGCGAGCCAGTTGCGCCGATTCCAAATCGCTCTGGAATTGTAGAAGCTGCAACTCGATCTTCAGATAGTTATCCTCGCTGATGCCGCCGGCTTTGAATTGAAATTCGCCGATATCCACGGTCTGCTGGAAACTTTTCAAGTCCTGCTGCGCGAGATCGATCGTCGATTCCGCGAGTTGCACATTCACGAACAGCGTGGCCACCTGAAAGGTAAGGCCGCGCTCGTTGTCCGCCACGAGTGAGCGCGTCTGGGCCGTTATGTCCTTGGCAGCCTGGTACCGGGCCTGGCGCTTATGGCCGCGCTCGATTAGATAGCTGAGCCCGATATCACCTTCGGTATTATTCTTCAGGTAATCCAGGGTGGTCACGCCGGAATACAGGTCTGGGTTTTGCTTGGCCGGGGATCCGAGCGGCAAATATTCCCAGTCGGTGAATAGCAGAGGATTCGGCCGCAGGTTGGCCGTTACTTCCATATCCAGGCTCTGGTCGATCGCGGTCCGCGCGGCGATCATGTTGTGATTGTGCTGGAGCGCCATTTGAATGGCTTCGTCCAGCGTGATCCTCACCGGTCCGCTCGTGGCCTGGCCGAATGCCGGGGGCGCTGTCAGAATGAACATGACCAGTGTGCAAGCGGCCAGCCCGGCATATAATTTCCAAAAATAAAAATTCGTTCGATTAGACTTCAAAGTTCGCCTCCGGTTCCGGCAGCGTGTCGCCATCGCTCGCAAACCAAACGTAGAGCGTGGGCAGAATAAAAATACTCATACACAGGTCGGCGATCAGCCCTCCAACGATTACGATTGCGAATGGCCGCTGCGAATCGGAGCCAATGGCATGCGAGAAAGCCGCCGGCAACAGGCCGAAAGTCGCGACAAGCATGGTCATCATGATGGGCCGCAACCGCAAAACGGCGCCCTCCACCGCGGCATCGACGACCGTGTGGCCGTGAGCGCGGAGCTGATTGATGTATTCNNATGATGACGCCGGTCTGCACCGAAACGCCGAAAAGAGCCAGGAAGCCGACGCCCGAGGCCACGCTGAAAAAAGTATGGGTAACCAAGAGAGCCACCAGGCCGCCGACGCGGGCCATCGCCACGGTAATCAGGATCAGCGTGGCCCATTTGGCCGAGCGAAACATAGTGTAGAGAATGATGAAGATGACCAGGATGGTGATCGGAATGATAATCAGCAATCTGGCTTCGGCCCGCTTCTCGCTTTCGTATTCTCCCGCCCACTCGAGGTGATAGCCTCGCGGCAACTGCACGGACTTGTCGATCTTGGCTATGGCTTCCTCGACAGTAGACCCTAGATCCCGATCACGCACTTCGAACCGAAGAGCGACGTAGCGTGAGTTTTTTTCGCGGTAAATGTCATAGGCGCCATCTTTGACCTGGACCTTAGTCAATTGCGCCAGTGACACGCGCTCGCCCGAAGGCGATAGAAGGCGAATATTCTGAATCGCCTCGTTCGTATCGCGATATTCTTTCTGATAGCGCACGGTCAGGTTATATACGGCCTCTCCCTGCAGGACTTGGCTGACTGGAAAACCACCGACGGCCGTTTGAACGGCATCTTGTATATCCGCGACATTGATGCCAAAGCGCGCAGCCGCTTGACGGTCGACCGTTAGATCGAGATTCGGTTGGCCCGTATCGCGCTGAAGTCCCAGATCATGGACTCCTTTGATCTCGGACATGACTTCCTTGATCTGTTCGCCCTTGTCCTCGAGAACATCCAAGTCCGGCCCGTACAGCTTGACCGCAAGCCCCCCTTTCGTGCCCGTGAGCGTCTCGTCCACGTTATCTTCAATGGGCTGGGAGAAATTCCAGAATGCCCCTGGATATTTCTGAAGCTCGCGATTCATCGCGGCTATCAGTTCATCTTTATCCTGATTAAAAACAGACCGCCATTGTTCCTTGGGCTTCAAATCTACGAAATATTCGGTATTGCCGAATCCCCCCGTGTCGGTTCCATCGTCGGGAGCTCCGGCCTGCGAGACGACCGTAGTGACTTCAGGAAACGATGCCAGGATGTGACGAGATTGAGTGGCGAAGCGTTCCCCTTCCGTGAGGCTTGTGCTATTCGCCATAGCACCGCGGGCCCAAATCGCGCCTTCATTCAGATGGGGCAAAAACTCCGCACCGATGATTCCGCTGAACGTCAGGTACATTGCAACCAGGAAGCTCGCCAGCCCAACCCCTATCGTCAACCAGCGATGGTCGATGGCTTTTCGGACCCCGCTCCGATAGCGCTTGATCAAAAATTCCATCACCGGGTTGTGCCACTCTTTAACCCCTTTGCTGAACAGCCAACTGCTCAGCACCGGTGCAATAAGGATCGAATAAGTCATAGCCCCGAGAAGTGCGAACGCTACGGTCCAAGCCATCGGCTTGAATAACCTGCCTTCCACGCGTTGCAGCGTGAAAATCGGCATATAGGCGGTGATGATGATGGCGATGGCGTAGAACACCGGGCGTTGAACTTCGTGGCAGGCCTCGCGGATTGCTTCCCCGGGCGATTTCACAATCATAGTGATGCGACCAGGGGGCATATCAGGTGATGCGTCTGCGGCAGGTTGCTGGCGCCGGTTCAAGTGCCGGACGATGTTTTCGACCATCACCACGGCGCCGTCCACCATCATTCCAAAATCCAGAGCACCCAATGATAGAAGGTTTGCTGGGATCTTGCTCAAATCGAGCCAAATCGAAGCAAACATCAATGAAAACGGGATCGTAATCGCAACGATCAAGGCGGCGCGAATGTTGCCCAGGAACAGGAGAAGGATGATGGTGACCAAAATCATGCCTTCCACCAGGTTGTGCTCCACCGTGTGCAATGTGAAATGAAGGAGATCGCTCCGGTCCAGCATGGGAATGATCTTCACACCTTCAGGCAGTATGCGTTCGTTGAGCTGCTTCACCTTCTCGTGAATCGCATCGAGCGTGGGCCCTTCCTCCGCGCCTTTTAGCATCAGCACGCTGCCCTGGATCACGTCGGGTTCATCGACAATCACGCCATCCGAACGGTGGGTCGCTCTGGCCATGTGCCCCAATCGAATTCTGGGGCCCATCTCCACGACCGCTATGTCCTTGATGCGGACCGGCGTACCATTTTTGGTCGTCAAGACCGTCTGCTCGATGTCCTGCAAGTTACGGTAGAGTCCGATCGCGCGGACGTTCATCTGCTGCAGACCCGTCTCCACAAAGCTGCCACCGGCGTTGATGTTATTAACGGTGAGTTGCTGCTCGACCTGACCGATGCTCAACCCATATGACACGAGTTTGGCTGGGTCGACGCGCACCTGATACTCCCGTGCCGTCCCGCCGAAGTCCGATACGTCGACGACATCCTTTACGGACTTGAACTCCTTTAGCAGGACCCAGTCTTCAATGGATCTCATGTCCATCAGGTCGTAACTGGGATTTGTACTCCGAAGCGTGTACCAATAAATCTGGCCCGTCAGGCTCCAATCGGTTCCTATTTGCGGCTGAACGCCAGGAGGCATCGAAACCAGGGTAAGTCTTTCAAGGACTTTCTGGCGGTTCCAGTCGTTTACTGACGCGTCATCGAAGACAAGAGTCATGAACGACAGGCCAAAAAGGGATTCGGATCGCATCACCGAGAGGTGCGGAATTCCGTTCACCTGAATTTCGATGGGTATTGTGACCTGTTGCTCCACTTCTTCGGCGGAACGCCCGGGCCATTGAGAAATAATCGTCACGTAGTTGTCTGCAATATCCGGATAGGCCTCGACAGGCATGTCGTGGAATGCCAGCATCCCGGCACAAATTATGAGAATCGCAGTGGTGATCACCACGAACCGGTTATTCAACGCGAAATCTACGAGTTTGCGAATCATTATTTTTTCCTTGAGCCCCCGAATCCCTCTTCACTCGTTGTCAATTGCATTTTGGATCGTGCCCGCATTGGACACGACCTGCTGACCCGGTTGCAGGCCGCTCAAAATCTCCTGTAGGTTGTTCGGCAATTGCGCGCCGCTGGTCACTTGCGTCCGTCGGAATTTTCCCTGCATTGGAATGAAGACCCAGTCGCGATCGTGCAGATGCAGGATCGCGGACGATGGCACGGTCGTGTACGTTTTTTTGTCGAGGCTGTAGAAAGTGGCCGTGGCGAACATTCCCGGCCGCATGAATTCGCCGGGATTGGGCACTTCCAGGCGGATCTTCGCCGTGCGAATCGTTGGATCAAGGATGGCTCCGACGTTGCTTACCTTGCCTTTGATCATCCTGTCTGGAAATGCGTTCAGCTTTATGTCGGCGGCTTCACCGATACGCACAGTGGCCATGTCGTTTTCATAGACATCGCAAACGACCCATACGGCGGTCAAATCCGAAATCGTGAATGGATTTGGCGAAGAATACGCCTGCACGCTTGCCGCGATCGTCACTTCCTGATCGGTAATCACGCCGGAGACCGGCGCAACGATGTCCACGATGCCGTTTGGTTTGTCGGGATCGTTGCCGAGAAGGCGCAGGTGTTCGGTCGCGGTTTCCAAAGTGGTCTTGGCGTCCTCTTCGTTGTCTTGCGCCACCTCGAGGTCTTGCTGGGCCATGGCGCCGTGTTCGTACAGGTCCTTGGTCCGACCCAACTGCTTTCGCGCGAGAAGCTCGTCGGCTACAGCCTTGCGGTAGGCGTCGAATCCTCCCGCCACGTCATCGCTGCGAACGCGCAGCAGGACTTGATCTTTTTGCACGGCGTCGCCAAGGCGCGCGCGAATATCGACAACGCGGCCGGAAGCCAGCGTGATCACCGGCACGCTTCGCGAGATGTCGGGAACTACTACGCCGGTTGCGACCAGTTGCGACGGAGCTTCATACCGTGTAGCCGCGACGATGGGATATTGTTCCGGATGATCCACCGCGAAAAGCGTGACGTCCACGCCCGGAATTATTTGTGCCGGCGGCGGCGCTTCCTGTGCCTCAACATTTCCTTGCCCTTTCCCGCAACCGCCCAAACTCAGCAGGGGCGCCAATGAGATGGTGAGAAGTCCCAGCTCCAGATTTTTTCTTTTGATGCGCATAACGTCTGATCCTCCGCGTCTAGCTTTCAATCCTTTTCCAAAAATCGGCACGCAAGTGTCCTTGCCGGGCCAAGTTAGGCGCCCGCTTTGCACACAAGCCTTGTCCACATATTAATTTCGCGCCCTAAATCGTGGTTACGTAAGGTGGAGCTCTTCCCGGGGTTGATGAGTGGCCCAAACGATTCGTAACCGTTTGAGTGAAAGAAGAAAAAAGGCATTCCCGAAGCTGCGGATCGAACGACCTTCTGCTATTGGCAAGGTGGACTGTTTTGAAGCCCGATGACATCAATAATGCGAACGTCTGGGATTCACTTCTTCGCGAGCCCAGATCCTCACTGGATGAAAAGGAACTCGGACCCGTGCCCGATATGGCGATTTCAAAATGTTCGTGGCCGTCGTTGACGAGGACCGTGGGAAGCCACCGGACCAATGTCGGCCTTAGCACGACGTCGTTTTGAACTTTATCCCCGGTCATGTCGTGCATCTCGACTTGCAGTCCGCCGGGAGGGGCCGCCACATCGACGGATTGTTCGACGCCGGAGGCCAGATGCAATTGAACGGTGTACTTGGTGTACCCGGCGGAGGGTTGTTCGATCACGGTCGCGACATCCAGGCTGTGATCGCCGGCAAAATCCAGAAAATAATTTGTGACTTCGGAATGAAGATTCGACGCGAAAATCACCGGCTGGTCGTCAGATGGGAGGCTCGGTTTTGCATCTTTGCGGTGCGAACCGCGGCTCAGTCCCGGAGCGTGATGCAGCAGAGCAACGCAAAGCGCCAGCGTCAGCAACAGAGCCACGGCCCAAGCCGCGGTCCAACTTCGCCGGAATTCGATGTTTGCATTTTGTTTCATAGAATTTGCTGAGCGCCTTGAAACCTCGCGCACATTTGTCTACGTGCCGCGCACATCACCCGCCGCATGCGGTTGAGCGCTCCCAACATCGGTGCAAAATACATTTGTTCCTTTTCATATTCCTTATTAGTTCAATCGCGATAAACACGTCGTAAGCGAATCGTAAAAACAGTTATTGAATTTTTGTTTCTCGCTAATTCAAAATTCAACTGATCGGCGGAATCCGCGCCGAGGATGCTGACTTTACGCAATTTGCGGCGATGCGGCCTGTGGCGATTGCCGTGCGTCCTTTTTTCTTCCTCTTTCATTATTCGACCGGCGTGAGCTGAGGCTGCCGAAGCAGCCTCAGCTCCCCGAGAATGATCCGCGAAAAAAATACGCATCGGATCCACGAGTGCCGTAAGTTGGTTGATCTTTGGCCGAATGTTGAATCGCATTTTTTCGATCCTCGATAAGGCCGCGATGCGTTGCATTAGAACCTCGTCATGATCGCGAAGGTAGCTACGATCTGGCTGTGGCGGAGGTCCGGAGCCCATGCGTGCCAAGCGGAGCTTCCCATTTGAGTGGCGCAGCTTTGATCCACTGGTCCTCCGCTGTTTTGTGGCCCGAGGTTATCACCCAAAGGTGTAACCGATGAGCTTTGGAAGAAGCCGGCCCCTGACGGTGCGAAAGTGGAAACAGCAGATGACACACCGTTGGTGCACACATAGCTGCCGGGAGCCCCTGTATTGGCGAAGGCATTATTCCCATTGGGAGGCGTGATTCCCCCTCGGCCCGACCAGTAAGGAACATCCGAGTGGCGATAGCCCATCTCCGCGCGGAACGTCAACCACTGAGAGGGCATGTAATCGAACGTTGCTGTCGCATCGTACATGTGGGCTTTGTCGCCGAGATTTTCCGTAAAATACGGCGAGCCCGTAATCCCGTTCGCGCCGTTGATCGGCGGGATTAGGGTCAGATAGCGGCCCGGGTTGCTCATCATGCCACCCCCAAGGGTTATGCCGTAGAGGTCATGCCTAAACTGGAGGCGCTCGTAGGCCATCCAGCCAAGGAACGCTGTCTTGATGCCGCCATTCTTGTCGTCGAAACAATTTTGGCCGCCGCCGTATTGGCATCCAAGGTCGCCCGTAAGCGATATGGCTCCCATGTCGAGGAAATTATCCGGGTGATTGAACTCCCTTATTTCCACGCTGTCGTCGGTGTGAATACGTGAGGTTGCGGGAGACCCAAGCACATCCGTCCCCATGCCGTAGTTGTTGAACACGAACGAAAGCCACGGCTGCGGGCGCCACAGGATCTGGCCTCCGAGTCCGGGCTTACTATTAAATCTTGCGTAGGATTGCCAACCGTTGATGATCCAAGGTTCAATCTTCAGCTTTGCGGTGGGAAAATACTGAATGCGCAAGCCGTTGAAGAACCATGGTGTGTTGGAGGAAACGTAAGACGGCTGATAGGCCCAGTTGTCAAAGTTGTAGTAACTAAACAGGCCGATGTACGAGACGAATATTCCGGCGTCGATGTTCAGCCCATGGCCTACATTATCGAAATGGTACCCGCCCCATCCTTCCGAGATGTACCGGTAGGCGTTCGCCAAGTCCCACTGGCCACGAGACACGCTACCGTCATTGCGTGGCGTAGTGGTGGAAAACATTCCGAACATTGTTAGAATTCTTCCGCGCACATGTCCTATGCGAATGTCGCCGCCGAGGCTCAACTGTTCCAATTGCCATTCGTTGGATCGGAAGGTCTCAGTCGATCCGCCCAATGAGTCGTCTCTTGGATGGTCGAAATCGTCCGAGAAATTGACGTCGGCCCTGAATTCAGGCGTGAAGTATTTTGTGGACCACGGGCTGTCGTGTTGGCGGCCGTTGGCGTTCATCCACGTCCAATCCGCGTAGGAAAACGGGTCCCAACCTGCCGGGTGATCCGGAATGTCAGTGTCGCCCTTGAGGTAGGTAGCTGTGCCGCCGGCTGCAAGATATTGTCCGGGAGCTAACTTAGGAGTTGGAGCAGCCTGATCTTGAGCAGTTATTGGTTGTGCGGGCACGGCAACCGCTGCCGGCGTTTCCGCTGCAGGCTGGTCCGTTGTCACACGACCCTTCAGTTCCGCCTCCAGCTCGTCGATGCGTTTTCGCATGGCGCTCAACTCGTCCGCAACTGCAGCGGGGATCGGCTGGCTGGTCGGCGCCTCGGCAGTCTTAAGAGGATCGCTGGCGGTTGCAGTGTTCGTAGTTTCCGCGGTCCGAACGGTCCCTTCCGTAGACGATTCCGCCGTTGGTTGAGGATCCGTCGTGCGCAGGCTTGCCGCCTCGGCTCGATAAGCCCCACCGTAGGATCGGTATCCGCTCTCCGAATTCCTGAGGACGGACGCGGCCCGAATGGATTTGAGCGAGACGTCAGAATTAACGTTCTGCCCCGGAATTACCAGAACGTCCAAAATACCCGGAGAGGCATACCCGTCAATCTTTGCGGTCAATTGATAATGGCCCGGTTTGAGATTCTTAAACGTAAAACTGCCATCTTCGGCGCTGACGGTGGAGCGTTCCACATCTGCATCCGCGTTTAGAACGATTACCTGTGCGCCGGCCATGGTCAACCCGCTCGGGTATCTAGTAACCCCATGAAGGTCACCGGGAGCATGGTTCGCGGTAAGGACATGTTGTTCCGGTTTCGGCGTGCTGCTTGTGAAAGTGCTTGGACCACCACTACCACCGCCCATCTGGTCTTCCATGCCTGGAGCCAACTTTGTTGATTGCGCATGCAGTGGCACAGTGCATAAGAGCAATGCCAGCTGGACAACCCCCCCGGCCGATAATATCCCCTGCAAAATCGGTCTTCGTTTCATATCCACCTTCCTCATAAAGTAAACTGCTGGCCTGCAAACTAGGGGAGGGCGCGTCAACGGCGCATAAAGGGATTGATTGAAACTTTGATTGCAAGGCATAAACGAAATGATATTCGCTGAATTATTTTCTTTAGCGCCGGCTTTTCCCGCCGCGCATTTCGTCGAAGCCCCCCTGCGTTTCGTGACGGCCCGCGCCCCTTTCCAGATTAGATTCCAACGGAGCAGAAAAGATTGATCGTTCATTTCATTCTTCGCGGTCATGAATTCAGAATAGGTTTCCCATAGTAAGGAACGCATAAACGATCCGCGCTATTCAGATAAACGAGGGTAAACGACGACACAGAAAATCTTCTTCCATTTGGCTGGCTTCTTTCCGCATTTCATGAGAATCGAGGCGTTCAAATGTACTTCCCGCGGACGACGGCCGGATTTCACAACATCTTAAGACCTAAAATTAAGAGGATGATCGAGATCGCTTGCTTGTGTCATTCATTTTTGGTCTTAAACATTTAGCGGCGAAGGACTACATGGAAGCGGAGCGGAGGAGAAGCGGACGAGAAGCCAGATGGACAGATATTTTTCAGAGAGCCCTGACACGCGTTTCGGCCGCGCGTTCTCTTCATGGAGAACGCCCCGGCTGAAACGCATTGAGCGTTGTTTCATGACTTTTAGTTCTTAGCAGGAGCGATGGAAGTCGCTTGCAAATTTCCCATTAACGCATACGAAGTCGCCGGTTCCTCCGGGCTCACATGCCCAGCGACAACTACCGTTTGACCCGACATTTTGGCGAGTAGATTCCTGTCCCCCGTTAAGAGAAAGATTTGTTTTCCGGAGACAAGAGTGTATTGACCACCCTGGAAGGTAGCACAATACCAAATGGTCTGGGCGATACTCATACCTTTGCGCGCGGTTATCGAACCTGTACCGAATCTCGAACAGCTCACTTTCCCCGTGACGCTAACTGCATTCGTTTCGGCTTTCACGGAGGACTGGGCTGCCGTTGCTGTCGGCACCGCGAGCAGGCTGACGAGAATGGCAAAAAGCCCTGCGTAAATCGCTATTTTTTTCATTGTGGCTCCTTTTTGTGTTTTCTCTTCAAGACAACTGGATGAACGGATCCGCCTCGGAGATTTCGGTCGCGCCGCTTGGAACCGAGAAATAACCAATCGGCGATGATCAAAACTCCCATCGCGAATTACGTTCATCGTTCACGTAAACGAAGGTAAACAACCATAGGTCAACGAGGCATAAACAATCCGTACGAATCGGGTAAACAGATAAAGAAAAGGAGGCGTAAATGACAAGGATTACTCGGGCGTTTGAAGGCGGTACCCTACAAATGGCTCCGTTAACAAGAATTTTGGCTCTCGTGGTGAAGCCTCGATCTTCTTTCTCAGGCGATTGATAAAGACGCGCAGGTACTTCCTTTCGTCCACATGCTCTGCGCCCCAAACCTCACGCAGCAGTTCCCGATGAGGGATCGTCCTGTTGCGATGAGTGGCGAGGTAAAGGAGAATGTCAAATTCCTTGGAAGTTAACCGCACAGGCTTGCCGGCTACGATGACTCGACGCGACTCAAAATTGATCTCGACGTCATCCAATTTGAGATGCGCAATTCCGGAGATTGCCGTAGAAGGCGTTCTTCGAAATACAGCGCGTATGCGCGCTAACAATTCTCCCATGGCAAACGGCTTGGTTACGTAATCGCAAGCCCCCGCATCAAGGGCTTCAATCTTGTCCGCACCGGCGTCACGGACCGTAAGCATGATGATGGGCGTGGCGGATATCGCGTGGATTTCCCGGCATGTCTCCACCCCTGATCGTCCTGGCAGGTTAATATCAAGGATTACCAAATCATATTTTTCGGCACGGGCAAGCTCCAGGGCTTGTTCGCCCGATCCGGCTTCGTCGACCTCGTATCCTTTCGCATCCAGCGTTGTCCGCATGACGCGACGAATCTGCAGGTCGTCATCGACAACTAAGACGCGGCCCTCGTTTGGTTTCATTCCCATTCTCGGAACGAAGCGCGCGTAGGGGAGACTCGAAGCCAATTTGCCTCCGCCCCTGTTCGCCAACTCATCGTGTTAGCGCCCAGAGACAATCTCATTTGAATTCACCTTCCGAACCTAACGGGCTGAAACATCACTGGAGTCCCCGTGCTCAAATTCAAGCTTCCAGGTGGGCAGCCAGGAAATAAACAAGCCATCGCATACGCCTGAATGATTACACCCACAGGATAGAACGCAAACAATCAACAACACATAAACAAACCATATGGGCGAAGTTAACGAGCATATATGCGTTGGAAAGAAATAATTTATGCATGCCTGTGTATTTACTTCAATCGGGAGCGCCTCTCTGTAAACGCGCGTATCATAGATGTCGGGGCATGAGGAAAACCCGTTCGGGTTTGGATCGAGCAAAGGGAGGAACCTCTGTTAAAAAAATGCAGAGATTCCTCGGCCTTTCGCTCCTCGGCATTACATGGCGGTCTTGCAAAGTGTTTCAAGAACGTTGTAAACGATGCATAAACAAGCTGTCTGGATCAGATAAGTAAAAGTGACGCTCTTTTGATCATTCTAATTTGCGCCGCTCGCAAAAGCCTGGGCTAGAATGCAATCGTGCTGAGACGATTAACTTTTCAGGTCAGCGGTTATGTGGCAGGGCTCGCCACAGTCGGTCTGATTGTGCTGATCTATTATCGTCATATTCTGGAGGTTAAGACGACGACAGTCGTCCTGACTTTCCTTCTCGCTATTCTTGTCGCCTCTGCAGTCTGGGGTCTCGGAGTTTCCGTTTTCATGTCCGTGATCGCCATGATGTGTGTCGATTACTTTTTCTTGCCGCCAGTTGGCACGTTCAATGTTAACGATCCAGAGGATTGGGTGAGCCTCATTTCGTTTCTCATTACTGCAGTGATTGGAAGCGAGCTATCTGCACGCGCGCGCCGCCAGGCACAGGAAGCTAATCGGCAGCGCAATGAAGTAAGTCGTCTGTACGAGTTCAGCCAGCGCCTGCTACGCGCGCGGAACTCTGCAGATTTGTTGAACGAAATTCCCTTGCAACTCGTGGAAATGTTTAAAGCCCGGTCTGCGGCACTTAACGTCATGGGGAAGGAAACCATCTATCGCTCGGGAATCAACTCACCGGAAATTGACGCCGCACGGTTGAAAGCAGTTCAACCTCGCGGCAACCTCGAATCAGATTTCGAGCAGGGACTTTCCTATTGCCCCGTTCGGCTCGGCGCGCAAACGATCGGAAGCTTTGGTGTTTCGGGCTTGGCGGTTTCGACGCAAACGCTCGATGCAATTGCCACATTGATCGCAGCCGCGATTGACCGGATGCATGCGATAGAGCAATTGGGCAAAACCGAAGCAGCCAGAGAAAGTGAACGGCTCAAGTCGGTCTTGTTGGACGCCCTCGCGCACGATTTCAAGACGCCGCTCACGTCGATCAAGGCGGCGGCCACCAGTCTTCTGGAGGATCTGAATTTCAACAAGCGGCAACGAGGAGAGCTTCTGGTGATTATCGATGAGGAGTGCGATCGGATCAATCGAGTGATCGGCCAGGCGATCGAAATGGCGCAGCTGGAAGCGGGCGATGTCAAGCTTCAGCCCGCCCCGCACTTTGTGAGCGAATTAATCACTGCGGCGTTTGAAGATTGCGCGAGCGTTCAGAGCGCGCGTCCGATCCAAGCCGAATCGCAGCCGCAAGACGCTCGTGTCTATTGCGATCTATTCTGGGCAAGAAAGGTCCTCGGCCATCTCATCCGAAATGCGGACCAGTACTCCTTACCTAAAGAACCGATCACGATCACGACTGAAAAAAAGAACGGCTTTATCGTTTTTCATTTAGCGGATGTAGGGCCAGGAATTGAGAAAACAGAAATCGATCAAATATTTGCGAAGTTTTATCGAGGCAAAAGCCAACGGCATAGAGTCCCCGGGACAGGAATGGGCCTTGCTGTCGCGAAGGCGATTGTGGAAGCCCACGGTGGAACAATCGAAGTCGCTAGCGAGGTGGGGCATGGATCGGTCTTCACCTTCAGCCTTCCCATTGGGCCGGCGGCGGATGGATCAAATTGAGGCGCGTGCCGATTCATTCAGTGTTTTGCTGAACTTCAAATCAAATGTCCCAGTGCGCCGCTACTCCGGCAATTCCAATCGGTATCCGACCCACGGTTCCGTCAGCAAATACTTGGGGGCACCCGGAGACGCTTCGATCTTCTTCCGCAAACGGTTCACGAACACACGCAGGTANNAGGGGAACTCGGGGACTCTTCGATTTTTTTCCGCAGCCGGTTCACGAAGACACGCAGGTATTCATGCTCGCCTCCATAATCGGGCCCCCAAACTTCTTGCAGCAGTTCGCGGTGCGTAATGGTCTTGTTCGCATGCACGGCAAGATATAAGAGAAGGTCAAATTCCTTCACAGTTAGGCGAATTTGCTTTTCCCCGGCGATGATTCTCCGCGACTCAAAATCGATTTCGATTTCACCCAATTTTAGTATTTTATCTTCCATTCCCGCAGGGAAGCTTGTTCGCCTCAGAACGGCGCGAATGCGCGCCAGCAATTCGGATACACTGAATGGCTTGGTCAAATAACCAT
>PMOP01000376.1 GCA_003161495.1 Acidobacteriota bacterium
AAACTCGCAGGACGATTGTCATTTGCGTGGGATTTTTGGACTTGCGGAGGACGTACCAGCAGGGAGTGTAGCCGTAGTGAGGGAACAGGGAATGAATGCAGGGATCGGATTCCATGGGCGATTGCGCGTCCAATTCGTAATCGACTTTATTGCCTTTCAGCTGGATCGCGAGTAGATGAGGATACGTTACCACATCAAACGGATCCCCCGGTTTCTGCTCGCTTACGCGGCGGCGAACAGAAGCGTAGTCGTAGCCGTAGGCCAGGGCGAGCAGCAGAATCAGGGCGTAGAGTATGCGATTCCAGGGTGTGCTTTTGCGCATGAGATGAACTCAACTGGTATAGTCGCACATTTTTGAGCGGGTTGGTGGCGCGGGCTTCAGCCTGTGGGGTTGGACTTCGCACGGACTAAACCAGGCTGAAGCCTGCGCCGCTTAAAAAAGAGCCCCGCGACGTTTCGTCGCGGAGCTCTCTTCCCATCACTGAATGGATCTTGCTTCGTGATTACTCGGCAAGGAAAAGCGTCGAGCCTTTACGGTTCACGAGGAGCAGCGGATTCGCGCCAGCCTTGCGGACCGCTTCCTCGAGTTGCGCGACGTTCTTTACCGGTTGATGGTTCACTTCCTGAATGACGTCGCCGGCCCGCAGACCCGATGCAGCCAGCGGGCTGGACGGGTTGATGTCGGTAACGACGACTCCACTGGTTGACGCGGGCAATCCCAACTGTTTTGCCGTCTGCGCGTCGAGATTTTCCACGGTTACTCCGTCGAGCGATTTATCGGATGGTCCTTCCTCGGTTTTAGCCAGTTCCTTGTCGGTTGGCATTTCACCGAGCTTGACGGAAACGTCGGTGGGACTGCCGTTGCGCAAGAGTTTGAGTTTCACGGTGGCGGTGGGATCCATCATGGAGATGGTGTTCCGCAATTCGCGGCTGTCTTCCATCGGTTTTCCATTGAGCTCCAGAATCACGTCGCCTCTCTGCACGCCGCTCTTCTGTGCCGGACCGGTCGGGCTTACGTCGCCCACGAGGACGCCCTTCATCTCTTTCAAGTTCATGGCCTTGGAAATACCCGGCGTAATGTCTTGCACCATGATGCCGAGGTAGGCGCGGGTAACTTTGCCGTGATCGAGAATCTGGCTCATCACGCTGCGGGCCATGTTGATGGGAATGGCGAATCCGATGCCTTCATTGCCGCCCGATCCGTGCGAAAGGATGGCGGTGTTGATGCCGACGAGTTCGCCGCGATCGTTGATCAGCGCGCCGCCGGAATTTCCCGGATTAATCGGCGCATCGGTTTGAATAAAATCTTCGTAATCTTCGATGCCCAGGTTTCCGCGGTTCATGGCGCTGATGATGCCCATGGTGACGGTCTGGCCGACGCCGAATGGATCGCCAATCGCGAGGGCATAGTCGCCCACTTGTACTTTGGAGGAATCACCAATGGTAATGGCGGGGAAATCGCTGCCTTCCACCTTCAACACGGCGATGTCCGTCTTGGGATCGGCGCCCACGATCTTGGCTTTCAACTGGCGTTTGTCGGCCAGCGTGACGCGGACGTCTGTAGCGCCGTCGATGACGTGATTGTTGGTCAGAATGTAGCCGTCAGGGCTGACCATGACTCCGGAGCCGAGGCTGTCTTCGCGTTGATCGCGCGGATGCTGCATGTGATTTTGGGAATTGGGGCCGAACTGTTGTCCAAAGAATTGCTGGAAAAATGGAGGCATTCCATCCGGCATTTCGGAATGGTCTTGTTCGGACGCTTTGACCACCTTCGATGTGGAAATATTCACGACGTCCGGCAATACCCCTTTCACTACGGGAGCGAAACCGGTCCTGCTGGGCCCTTCGGCCGGGTCGGCCATCTTCATGGAAATATGAACGCCGGGAGTAAAAAACTGCTGGCTGGCGCGGGCAACGCCCCAACCGGCCAATCCGAGAGAAAGAATCATGGCCCCGGCTAGAATTCTCGATTTCCCCCTAAACCTCTGTAAATTCATGGGTTGCTCCTTGTGCGCTTAGCGGCATTGCAAATTTCTGGCTCAGCTTTGCCAGTCTGTGCTCTCTGTATAAGACGGATGGGAAAGCGGTGGGTTAGCATCCCGTGGCGCCGGCGTCTCGCCGGCGTTTTTGCTATGCGTGGAGACCAGAGAAACCGCCGGCGAGACGCCGGCGCCACCCGCTCTCAAATGGCGCGGCCGGCGGCCGCGCCGGAAGCCCAGGCCCATTGGAAATTGAAGCCGCCGAGGTGGCCTGTGACATCGACCACTTCGCCGATGAAATACAATCCGGGCACACGGCGGCTTTCCATCGTTTTGCTGGAAAGCTCGTCGGTGTCCACGCCGCCTGAAGTGACTTCGGCTTTTTCATAGCCTTCCGTGCCCGCAGGCTCGACAATCCATTCGTGCACTTCGCGTTCGAGGTCATCAAGAGCCCGGTTGTTCCAAGCTTGCGGCGCGTGCAAATCAAGCCAGCGCGTAGCGAAGCGCTTCGGAAGAAATCCCTGGAATGCATTTCGCGCGGCGGCCATATTTCTTTCTTTGGCTTCGCGAATTGCGAGGGTGGCATCGCGGCCGGGCGCGAGATCGATCCGGATCGGGGAACGTTCCCGCCAATACGTGGAAATCTGGAGGATGGCCGGGCCGCTCAATCCACGATGCGTGATCAACATTTTTTCGTGGAAAGTGGAATGATTCGTGGAAACTTCGACATCGGCGGAAACGCCGGCCAAATCGCAATATTGCTCGCGGTCTTTTGTTCCTAGAATAAACGGGACAAGCGCGGGCCTGGTTTCACAGATCTTCAATCCAAACTGGCGGGCGAGGTTATACCCGAGCGAGGTCGCTCCTATTTTGGGGATCGAGAGACCGCCCGTGGCCACGACCAGGACTGGCGCATGAAATTCTCCGCCGTCCGTGCCAGCGATGAATTCGTCCGTGCGCCGAATTTCTTGAATTTGGCTGTTCAGAAAAATTTGTACTCCGGCGGCGTGGCACTCGGCTTCGAGCATGCCCAGAATATCCTGCGCGGAACGGTCGCAGAAAAGCTGGCCGAGTGTTTTCTCGTGATAGGGAAT
>PMOP01000164.1:0-452 GCA_003161495.1 Acidobacteriota bacterium
TCTTACATCCTGGCGAGCTACCGTCGCGATGCCCCACGATCGAACGAAGCGGCGATGAAATATTTTCTTCTGGGATCGTTCGCCACGGCATTTTTTCTTTACGGAATCGCGTTGTCTTTCGGCGCTACGGGTTCGACGCATCTCGACCTGATGGTGCCGCTCGCCAACGATTCCGCGCACACGCTTTTAAAAATCGGCCTCGGATTTATTTTTATCGGATTGGCCTTTAAGGTCGCCGCGGCTCCTTTCCAACTTTGGACGCCGGATGTTTACGAAGGCGCGCCGGCCCCCGTCACCGCGCTGCTCTCAACGGGCCCCAAAGCCGCCGCATTCGCCCTGGCGATGCGCATCATGGCGAGCATAGACGCTGCGGCGCCGCTGTGGTTCTGGGCGTTGTGGGTCGTGGCCGTGCTCAGCATGATCACGGGAAATTTGTCGGCCATCGTGCAGAC
>PMOP01000164.1:514-3250 GCA_003161495.1 Acidobacteriota bacterium
GAGCGCCGCGTCGACATCGAGGATTTTACCGGCCTCGGGCGGCGACAACCTGCCTTGGCCGCCTGCCTGTCGCTGTTTCTGCTTTCGCTTCTGGGATTGCCCATCACGGCGGGATTTCTCGGCAAATTCTACGTCTTCAATGCCGCTCTCGAATCCAATTTGATCTGGCTCGCGATTCTGTTGGCGCTGAACAGCGTCATCGGCTCTTACTATTACCTGCGCGTCATCGTGGCCATGTATATGCGCGAGCCCGCCGCGGAAATCGCCGCCGAGCCTGTGCCGTGGACGCTTGCTATCGTATTGTGGATCGCCGCCGCCGGCACGGTCTTCGCCGGATTGTTTCCCGCCCGCATCATCGATTTCGCCGCCAAAGCCGCGCTGAGCATCCGATAGGTTTTAGTAGGACAGGCTTCAGCCTGTCTGGTTTTCCTACACGCCACAAAAGGCGACAGGCTGAAGCCTGTCCTACCAAAAACAAAACGGCACGCCCTCGAACCTTCGAGAGCGTGCCGCCCGAAAAAACAAAAAACGAAATCGCTTACTTAACCTTGGCAAATATGATGGCAAACGTGTACAGCGCCATCGATTCGATCAGCACGAGGGCAAGCAGCAAGGCGAAGCGGATGGGAGCCGCAGCGCCCGGGTTGCGAGCCAGACCCTCGCAGGCTGAGGACGTCGCGCGAGCCTGAGCCATGCCGCAAGCCGCCGAGGCAATCGCCATGGCAAAGCCCGAAGTAATGGCTACCCAATTCGTCCCCTCGGCTGCAGGGATTGCACCCGTCTGCGCGAACGCAGCCGGAGCAAGGAATGCCAGTGCCAGCAATGCAAACAGAATCATCGAATACTTCCTCATCGTGTTTCTCCCTCGTTAAGAAATAGCCGCTCGGAGGTGGTTCCCGGACATCCTCTTGCAGCCGGGCTCACGCGAGACAGCGGATCATGCCGGTATAAAAATGGACTTCTATAAAATCGCCGCCGGTTAATGCTCTTCGGCGACTGCCCCGCCCACATAAATGATGGGCAATAGAGTGAAAACGAACGCCTGCACAAATCCGACGAAGATATGCAAAAGAATAAAAATGCACGGAGCCAGCAGAGGAATGGGCGCCAGCACGTAACCTAGCCCGTTCAGCTTGCCGACGTAAAGGAAGAGCGACACGGACAGCCCAAGAAAGGTCGCATACAGCAACTCGCTGACCAGCATGTTGACCCACAACCGAACCGTCAGCGAGAGCATCCTTGCGAAATGGCTAAATATTTCGACTACCGCCATGATGGGGGACATCGCCAACACCGGCCCCAGAAACGTCTTACCATATTTGGCCGGTCCGTGATGCAGCACGCCGGCCCAGTTGTAATATAGAAATACAACGATTGCGCAACCGAGCGGGACAGTCTTTTCCGCAGTCGGAGAGAAAAATCCCGGAACCACACTGATGAGATTACTCAGTAATACAAATAACCCGATGCTGCCGACCATGGGAAGATATTTCATGGCGTTGTGGCCGGCGGTGTCCTCAAGCAGATCGCGCGCGCCGACGCCCATGGAATTCGTCAGGAGCGCCTCCATGCACTGCTGCGTTCCGCCGGGATTATCCACTGACAGGCGAGCCTTCAGCCACGTAAAAAAAACAATGGCGATGAGAAAGACCACCAATTCCATGGCGATGTGATTCGGGATCGGATACTTCGAATTTTCGGGATGAATATGAAGTGCGGCGAGCAATGCCAACGCAGGCTTTCCAAATAGAACATTCACCAACTTTGTCACACCTAAGACTTGCTCTTCCATTTTTCCAGTAAACTCCGGAATTGAGCCTCGTGAAAAAGGGCTCTAAGTGTGTGTTTCCGTTCCGCGCTTGCCGCGCACCAGTTCCCACATCAGTTCGATCATCACGGCCGCAACGACCGCGAACAATCCTGCGAGCACCGCAGCTACAGGGAACAAGGAATGCGAAAGAATAACATAGACGACGACCAGCAGCAAAGCGAAGCGCCCAAAGAATTTAACGTAAACGCTCATAGGGACACGAGCGCGTTCCGAATTCGCCTGGGCTGTCGAGATTTTAACCAGAGCGATGACTCCCTGCTTGAGCCAGCGAAAATTCAGCCACGCCAGCGCGGAGCCTAAGGCCATGCCCGCTCCGGCGCGCCATCCCGACCGCACAAAAACGAAAAGAGTACCCGCCAGTCCGAATGCGAGAGTCATCCACTCGATGCGATGCTCGGCGGCAACATAAATGGAATCGGGTTCGGCCATCGTACTAAGCGTCCTTCGACAATCGTCGCACTAATTGAATCATGCCTGCGGCAAACCCAAGCAAGCCAAAAATCAGGGTGAATACCGGCGAAGTATGAATGCGCTTGTCCAAAAAATATCCTACTCCTCCGCCCACGGCTATGCATGCAACGAGGAGGAACGGCAATTCCAGTATGGTGGACAATTGTCGCGCACCCTCGGCAGGACGTTTTCTCGGCGATGGCGAAGAAGGCGGCCTAGGGTCTTCAGTGGCCACTGAAACCTGATGGGAAGAACAGCGAATAGGTCGCGAGGCGCACGAACGGCTCGGGGTAGACTCCGGCGGCGACCGTTACGAAGCACAACACGGCAAAAGCAAACCTCTGCCCGATCGAGACGATCGGCGTCGGCGCGTTGCCCGGTTCATACAGATACGCGTGCATGACGATTCGGAAATAGTAGTACAGCGCGGGAACGATGTAGAGCGCGCCGAACAG
>PMOP01000164.1:3325-8952 GCA_003161495.1 Acidobacteriota bacterium
TCGCCGATGATTCCCTGCCGCTGCAGCACGATGAGCACAGAGAACGCGCCAATGGTCATGAAACCGTAGACGAAGAGATAAAACGCGACACCTTTCATGCCGGTCAGGAAACCCAGCGGGCTTGAAGCGGCCGCCACAATTCCGAGCAGGATGTAGCCCACGTGCGAAATCGAGGAGTAGGCCAGCATGCGCTTCACATTGGTCTGCGTGATCGCCGCGAAGTTCCCAAGAGTGAGCGACGCGATGGCTACGCCGGCGATGAGCATCTCCCAATCGACGCGCACCGGCCAGAACACGGTGAGCAGCAGGCGCAGCAGGAGGGCGAAGCTCGCAGTTTTCGAAGCAACGCTGATGTAGGCCGAAATCGGCGTGGGAGCGCCCTCGTACACGTCCGGCGCCCACTGGTGGAACGGCACCGCAGCAACCTTGAAGAAAAGTCCGGCAGCCACCGTAGCGAGCGCCAGAAGCACGAACAGGTCCGCATGGCCCCTCGCCTCTACCGCGACCGCAATCACGTCCAGATTGGTCCTGGGAGGCAGCGCCTGGCCAATAGCGCTGAGGTTGGCCATGGCGCCGATCCCGTAGAGGATCGAAAAACCGTAGGCCAGAATTGCCGAACTGAACGCGCCCAGCAGCAAGTATTTCACGGCGCCTTCGTTCGAACGTTTGTCGCGCCGCAGAAACCCTGCCAGGACGTAAAAGCTGAGGGCCATCGTTTCGAGGCCGAGGAATTGCACGATGAGGTCATAGCCGGAAGCCATGAACATCATGCCGACCGTGGCGAAGAGCATCAGGGCGTAATACTCGCCGTGATTTTCGTCCTCGAGTTGCATGTAGCGGACCGAAAGAATGATCACCAGCGCCGTGGCAATGAGGAAAATAAAACCGAAAAACAAAAAGAACGGATCGACCAGCAGCGAATTGCTGAAGCTCACGGCTCCGCGGTCTGCAACGCCGCGCAATTGCCACAGGCAGATGGCGCTGAACAGTACGCCGAGCATGGCCATCAGCGCGTTGAAATATTTGTCGCGAGCTTCGAGCAGATAATCCGTGAGCAGGATGCCCATGGCGAACAGGACGAGCATCATCTCCGGCAGGAGCAGGCCGCCGCCGTCCTGCTGCATGAATGTCTGGAACGCCTTAAGCATATCGGCTCATTGCCTCGGTTACTTCTTTTCCGGTTCAGGAGCAGGAGATGTTTCGCTACCAGACGGCATAACCATCCCTGGCATCTGCGTTTCTACTCCCGCGGCAGTTGGTGCTGGCCGAAGCGCGGGAGCGGCTGCGCGCTCCGCACCGTAGTATCCGGGATTGACCTGCTCGACGATCTGCTGCACGGGCCGCTCGAGCAGGCGGAAAATCGGCTTCGGATAAATTCCGATCCAGAAGCACAGGATAATCAGGGGAACGAGTGTCGCGTACTCGCGCGCGTTCAGGTCCGCCAAATGTTCGTTCGCGGGATTGGTGACCGGGCCGAACATCACGCGCTGGTAGAGCCACAGCAAATACGCGGCGCCCAGGACAATGCCGATGACGGCCCAGGCCACGTACCTGATGTTGACTTCGTACGTGCCGCGCAGGATTACGAACTCGCCAATAAACCCATTAAGTAATGGCAGGCCCAGAGAGCTGAGCGTGGCGATCATGTAGATGGCGGCGAAATTCGGCATGGGAGTGGAAAGCCCGCCGAATTCCGAAATGAGTCGCGTGTGCCGCCTTTCGTAGAGCACGCCAATGAGCAAGAACAGAGCGCCGGTGGAGAGGCCATGGTTGATCTGCTGGATCACGCTGCCCGAAAGTCCGTTCGGCGTCAGCGCGAAAATGCCGAGCGTGCAGAAGCCCAGGTGGCTGACCGAGCTGTAGGCCACGAGTTTCTTCATGTCCTTCTGCATCATGCAGACGAGCGCGCCGTATAGAATGCCGATCACCGAAACAACCAGCATGATGGTGACGATTTTGTGGCGCGCCGCGCCGTCCTGCGGCAGGAGCGGCAGCGAGAAGCGGATGAATCCGTACGTGCCCATCTTCAACAAAACGCCGGCCAGGATGACGGAGCCGGCCGTGGGCGCTTCCGTGTGCGCGTCCGGCAGCCAGGTGTGGAACGGGAACATCGGCACTTTGATCGCGAAGGCGAAGAAGAAGGCCCAGAACAGCAGCACTTGCGTGCGGGTATCGAACTGCGCGGCAGAAGCTAGAAGCGTCGGCATATCGAACGTGCCGCCGCCCGCCTTGAAATACAGCGCCAGGATTCCCAGCAGCATGATCACCGAGCCGATCAGCGTATACAGAAAGAATTTGATCGCGGCGTACAAGCGGCGGTCGCTGCCCCACACACCGATCAGGAAATACATCGGGACGAGCATCACTTCCCAGAACATATAAAAGAGGAAAAAATCGAGCGACATGAAAACGCCGAGCATGCCGACCTGAAGCAGGAGAAAGAGAATGTAATATTCTTTCGTGCGAATCTTGATCGCGCTCCACGAGGAAAGAATCGAGATTGCGCCGAGAAGCGTTGTCAGGATCACGAGAAGCAGGCTGATGCCGTCGATCCCGAGCGAGTAGTGCGCGCCGATGGAAGGAATCCAGTCGGCGGTTTCAGGGAACTGGTAGCGCGGCGCGGCAGGATCCAGACTGAAGCGCCAGATCAGCGGCAGCGAAACGATCAGCCCGAGGAAGCCGAAAAGATTTCCGATGACGCGGTGCGCGGTCACGCTATCGCGCGGCACGAACAGCAGCACGAGCGACCCCACCAGCGGCGTGAACAGCACCACCGTCAGGATATGANNTCTCCCCGCCTCGCCTTCTTCTAGACGCTTTTGTAGCGCCCGCCTTCAGGCGGGCATTTTACGCTCAAGCAGATGCCCGCCTGAAGGCGGGCGCTACATAACCGAAAACCGAATTCCTGCAAACGCTACAGCCTGAATCCCGAAGTCCACAAGTAGTAGCCCAGGAAAATCAGCAGGCCGAACAGCATGAAGAGCGCGTATCGCGCCACTCGCCCGGTCTGCAGCATCCGCACGGGCCAACTGAAAAGCCAGACGATTCGCGCGGCCAGATTCACGAGGCCGTCCACTATCCAGGAATCCCACAAGCCGGAAATACTGGATGTAACACGCGTCACCCAGGCGGACCCGTTCACGCCGAGGCCGTTGATGAAATTCACGTCGAAAGAACCCAGCGTGAGCGCCAGATCCTTCGTGCGATTCACGAACATCGCGTCGTAAAGCTGGTCCACGTAATACTTGTTGTAAAGCAACTTGTAAAGGAACGGGCTCGCAGCCGCGATTTTTCCCGGGACTTCCGGGCGTTGAATATACCAGCGATAAGCCAGCCAGATGCCCCCACACGCCACCAGCACGGAAAGAAGCATCAGCAAGTATTCCATCGTCGCGCCCGACGCGGCGTGCGCTGCGGCTGCCTCAGCGCCTTCCTCCGCGTTTTTGAACATCACAGGTTCGAGGAATTTGGCGAACCGATCGCTACCGCCCAGCGATTCCGGCCAGCCGATCCACCCTCCGACGATGGAAAGCCCCGCAAGAATCATCAGCGGCACGGTCATCGAGCCTGGCGATTCGTGAATGTGGTGCTCTACGTCGTGATCGACGCGCGACTTCCCGAAAAACGTCATGTTCACCAGGCGAAACATATAAAACGCCGTCATCCCGGCCGTGATAAATCCGACGAGCCACAGGATCGGGCTGTATTCAAATGCGTGCCCCAGAATCGAGTCCTTGCTGACAAAGCCCGCGAGAGGCGGTATCCCCGCAATCGCAATGGACGCGACGAAGAAAGTTTTCGCCGTCGTCGGAANNTTGCGCATGTCCTGTTCGCCGGAAAGCGAGTGAATCACGCTGCCCGACCCGAGGAAGAGACAGGCCTTGAAGAAAGCGTGCGTCATAAGGTGGAACACGCCCGCGGTGAATGCGCCGACGCCGCAGGCGAGGAACATATAGCCGAGCTGCGACACGGTGGAGTAGGCCAGCACGCGCTTGATGTCGTTCTGCACGAGGCCCATGGTCGCCGCGAAAATGGAGGTGACGACGCCAACCACGGCGATAACGCCCAGCGCCTTCGGAGCCATGGAAAACACCGCGTTGGTGCGGACAATCATGTACACGCCGGCGGTCACCATGGTCGCCGCGTGGATCAACGCGCTGACCGGCGTCGGGCCTTCCATCGCGTCCGGCAGCCAGACGTATAACGGAAGCTGCGCCGACTTCCCTGTTGCGCCCACGAAAAGCAGCATCGCAATCGCCGTCAACGTGGCGTCGCCCATTGCAAAATGTCCCGCGGCAATCGCCGGGCCGATTTCCGTGAATTGAATCGTCCCCAGCGTGCCCAACATCAGGAACAGTCCGAGAATAAATCCTGCGTCACCGATGCGGTTGACGATAAATGCTTTCTTCCCCGCGTCCGACGCCGATTTTCTCAGGAAATAAAAACCGATCAGGAGATAGCTGCACAGCCCGACGCCTTCCCAGCCGACGAACAGAAGAAGCAAGTTGTTCGCGGTGATGAGCGTGAGCATCGAGAACATAAACAAATTCAGGTAGCCGAAGAAGCGGTAGTAACCGCCTTCATGCGACATGTAGCCCGTGGAATACACATGGATCAGGAATCCCACGCCCGTGACAACGAACAGCATCACGCACGTCAACGGGTCAATCAGGACGCCCCACGGCACGTTGAACCGCATCACTTCGCCGGCATTGGTGTGCATGACACCGGCGGGAACCCAGTCAAACAGGTTGTAGCTGACCACGCGTTCCGCGACAGGCCGTGAAATGAGTTGCCAGATCGCGCCAAACGCATAACACATCGCCAGAAAAACGCTGCCGACACAAATTACATTCACCACCGCATTCGGCAGCTTGCGCCCGAAAAAGAACATCAGCGCCGCTCCCGCCAGAGGGAATAGCGGGATCAGCCAGATATGCGCGAGAAAATATTCCGTCGGCATCATGATTTAGCGCTCGCCTGCGCCTTTCTTCTTATCCGTCACGTTTTCCGCTCGTGCTGTAGCGCGCCTCTTCAGAGGCGGGGTTTTTCGTAACCGGCGGCAACCCCCCGCCTCTGAAGAGGCGGGCTACAACGCGTTTCACGGGTCACCTTACATCAGCCACTGCATTTCTACCATTTCATCAAATCCATCTCGTCGCCCAGCAACGTCTCGCGATTGCGGAAAAACGCGATGATGATGCCCAGCCCGACCGCCGCCTCCGCAGCCGCATCGGTGATGATAAAGATCGCAAAAATCTGCCCCTCGACCGAACCCACCAGCCGCGAAAACGCAATCAAATTGATGTTCACCGCGTTCAGGATGAGCTCGACCGACATCAGGATGATGATCACGTTGCGTCGCGTCACCACGCCCACGATTCCGATCCCCAGCAGCGCCGCGCTCAAAAACAGATAATGTCCGATCGGGACCATCGTTCACACCCTCTTCTTCGACATGACCACCGCTCCGATCATCGCCACCAGCAGCAGCAAACCGGCGGCCTGGAACAGGAACACATAGTCGGTGTACAGCAGGCGCCCGAGCGCCGCGGTATTGCTGACGTTGGTTGGCATCGGCGACAAGCGCAACGTTGCAACATTGGGCGCGAACTTCCAGCCGCCGA
>PMOP01000413.1 GCA_003161495.1 Acidobacteriota bacterium
AATCCGTCCCCGAAATACTTGACGAGGCTTCGTACGCCGACTCCTGCAAACAGCCCTGCGACAAAAACAATAATCAGCCCGACCAACGCAAAAACAAACGCATCCGGGAACCACTTCTGGGACCAATCGGCGAGCCCCATTCCCAATCGGGCGAACACACCCGCGGAATCTTCATCGGTATCCCGCATCGCATTTCGCTCTGGAATCGACTCCACGCGTCCTTTCGGAACCGGACAGGTTGCAAGCCCAGACTGTCCTCTGACCGCCAATGGGCTGTCAACTCCCAACAGATTCTTCATGCCTTCATTTCAACATTCACGAGGTGTGCACTTCCAAAGCGCCCTTACCGCACTCCGACTCGCAAAAGGGCGGATGACGACGCACATCTAAACCTTCGGCTAGTGGACCTCAAATTGGGAAAGTAGATTTGAATCACGCCACGAGTACTCTATGTTCCGGACTCTGCGCAACACGAGAAATTAGCGAGCCGATGATTTCAGCACCTCATCCAAGTATTGCTTCCATAGCACAGCTAAAACATACGAAAGGTGACCGACCGACTGGTCGCTGATCGGCAGCAATACAAATCGGCCGTTTTTTACCCTCCTGATTTCGCGCTCGGCGATTCCTAGCTGCGGTGGGTTTATACAGTCATCCATAGCATTAATGAACATGACGTGTGCCTTAATTCTTTCGAGTTTCGGTGACGGATCGTAGTTACGCGAAGCGTTGAGTTGATAGAGCCAGTCGTTTGCATCAAGTTTAGGCAAACGGCCATCGATGTAGCTTTTCAAATATTTGTCAGCGGCGTCCCCAGTCGGATATTTTTTTTGCATTTGAAGTGGTGAACCGCCAAGAACGAGAAGTAGATCGGCCATAGTGACAAGGGCGGCGCGCGGCTGGGCTGTATACTCGCCCTCATTCCACTGGGGATCGTTGCGGATCGCGTCCATAGACATCTGGCGCCAGATACGGTTGGCTCCTCCAACCTCGACAGGCAGGCAAGCCATTGGCATAATCGCGTCCATGAAATCCGGGTAGGCCTCGCCCCATACCCAAGAGTTCATGCAGCCCATGGAAACGCCAATAAGCAATCTCAAGTGATTCACGCCCAATCCTTCGGTTGCAAGCCGGTACTGCGCGGTAACCATATCGTCGTAATCGTATTGAGGGAAGTGCATATGTAGCCCGTCGCTGGGTTTACTGGAGAGACCGGTACCAATGGCGTCGGGGAGAATGACGTAGTTGCGATTGATGTCCAAAAGCTGCCCGGGACCAAAGAGGACGCCGGCAAATTCGGGAACAAGGAACTGATTTCCGGCCCGGGCTGTGGCGTGAAGAATCATCACGGCATTGGCAACGCGACCCTGAGGGTCCCGTGCAGGTGTACCAAGCGTCGTATAGTGCAGTTTTAGCTCGGCCAAAGTTTCGCCCGACTTAAACCGAAAATCCCGAACGACGAAATCCCCTTCCTTCTTCGCGAGCTCCTGGGCTCGCGTAGGGAAAATCGCCAACAAGAAAAAGGAGATGAGACAGAAAAGTACACGTCGAAGATTAAGATCCATTGTGCTCCCCCAATCGAGACCTCCAGAGTACATCCAATAGGCTTACTGAATTTTTTCAGCGCTCAATGCGGGTTCGACGACGTGAACTATACGCTTCCTTAGCTTCTGAGTGAAAACAATCCCCATCAATCAACGCAATTTTCGTCATTATTCCGGGCGTTCCAATTCGCGCTAGTGGCGCCATTCGCCATCTGTATTGTGGTTTATCGAGTCCATTTTTTGTCACTTTTTTCTTTTTTCGCCCTTCGCTGCTGCAATCTGTGCGCTCCCGTTGTGCCAATCCAAGAAATTAGGCCAAATGCAACACTTCACTCGCATCTTCCGGTTCAAGAGTCAGAGTCAAAGTTCCGATCACATAAGTATTCGTTTTCGGTGGACAGAAACCGCTGGACGTATATGTCATGGACCATGTTGCGTCAACGACAAAATGTCCGATGGTCGACCTTTTCGGGCGATTAACGCATCCTCCTCAGCGCGCAGTTTACGCCCGTCCGATCTTGTATGTGATGTGGCTTTTGATTGGGTTCATAAAACCAGTGCACAAGAAGGACGCCCGAACAATTCGGACAAAGGGCCAAGGCCTCAGAAACGGGATTCTCGGCAAATGGGAAGTTGGCATTTCCCATATTCCGATAGCGGGTGGTCTCAATGGGTCGACGCAACGCTCAACCGAAGTCCAATCTGCAGGTGTTTGAATGGCTAAATTCGTTTGCGAGCATTGATTAAAAGAAAACCCGCCCAGTTTAGAATTAATTGAGCACAGCCTAAAGGATCAGGTCCCTTTGAAAAACACTATCGGATCAATAGATTAGAAAAGTGTTGCATCGACCGGTTGAGCCGGCAGGCCTTATCGGAATGTGGCCGGGGGGCAGAGTGGGGCAAAAGGCACATTCCAAGTGGCGCCTGCCAAGCAGTCAGTCACGTCTGCTACTCTTTAGGTACGCCTCAATCAGTTTTGCACGCCCCGACGGCCGCAATTCCCCACGTTCCCTCAACTGCTTCGTACGCTCCCGCGCTCTGCTGAGTTGCGCGAAGTTGGGATCGCCAGATCTCCGTTGCTCTCGGTACATTTCGCTCGAGTCTGCCTGGAATTTCCTAACGAGTTTCTGAACCCAGGTGTGGGAGATGCCAAGTTGCCGGGCCCAATCACGGCCGGAAGGTTTAATCCCACGGCTGGTGTGCCAAAAGAACGCATATCTGCGGATCATGCGCGCTTCATCACTACTTCGCCAAGGTCGTGGCAGGCGCCCCACAGCGCGTGCTTTTGCAAGGTTTCGCATCGAAGAATCATACGCGGGCATCTGTCCCCCTCCCCCAGGTTTAGCGGAGTTGCCAGCCTTCTTGTGCCTTTCCTTAGGCGGTTCTAAAGGACTTAGCGGCAACAGCGGAAATCGCTGGCAAATTATCGTTACAACTATTCATTGCACTCCGCAAACACTTCTCTAAGAGTTCCTGTGCTTCCGGAAATCCCCGTTTGGCGAGGATCTTCAACAATTTGAACTGTGCCGGATGCAGCGGGCCGCGTCTGGCCTCCTGCTTGAGTCTTGCAAGTTCGTCGAGCCCGATGGAACATACCTTGGCGCGGATGGCGGTCATCATACAATCGTAGCGTCGATTCTGTTCCTGTTCAGTCATAGGCCGGCCTTCATCGATTGCGCGAAAGAGAATCTGATCTGACTCCTCAGTGGCTTTGCGGTGACGCTCCTTGTATTTCCACTTTTCCATTCCATCGAGGTAGTGCTTTAGCAGTTGGTGAGAAGTGCCGAGCTGCCGAGCCAGTGCCCTCAGCGATGGCCGCAACGATTCTGGAGTCTGATTCCATGCAGTGAGTCTCTGACGGAACTCCGTTGCGCGAGATTCCTGCGTGTGTTTCCGCCCTCTCACTGGACCCACTTGATCCCTTCGCGTCGCGAGCTCCGCTGCCAACAAATGCAACATTACTTTTGAATGGGCCTGTGGTTTCATCGCTCTAACTGCCTTTCTTTCGATCGCCGCGACTCCGAAAATGCAACAAAACCTATCTTCTGTTGCGTTGCTCCCACTTCGCTTTAGTCTTAAATAAGACTACTCACCGCCTGGAACCCGCATAAACAGAGGCTTTTATTGCTGTCCATTGCTCGCCGTCAGCGCTACTGCCAACGACCAATCAGGATGCGCCCGAGCGAGTCGCTCGCGCTGCTCTCGTTTATTGATCGCGATTCCTTCCGCGCTCGCCCGGTAAACCTTGTTCCGGTAAGCTTCATTTTGTTTCAGGGACTCCGCTAACATCATGGAGCGCCTTTCTTCCTCCCGCCGACGATCCAATTCATCGGCCTGGATTTGCTTCTCACGCGCCAGTTTGCGATTGCGTTCTAGCTTGGCTTTCTCACGCCGATGATCGCGTTTAAGTTTGGCTTCTTCGCGCAGGCGAGATCTCTTGGTGGCTTTGGGAGAGCAAACAACGAGCGGTTGCGGGGGTGCTGCCGGTGTTGGTGCGGGTGCCGCTAGTGCTGGTGGCCTGGCCGCTTCGATGATGTTCTCGGAATCCATAAAACGAGCGTAGCTGCTCAATAAGTAGTTTGTGGAACAGATCACGGTTTCGGCGTCATGCGCCCGCTGGATCACATCCTCAAGAATCCCGTCCACGACTTCGGGAGTGATTTGCGTTATCAGTGTGTCGCCACAACGAAGCCGGCAGTCTTTGGCGTCGATCTGCAGGATCGCAGCCTTCGCAGTCGCTTTGAATTGAGCAAGACGCTCTTGGTAGGTTTTCGGTTTTTGTTTTTCCCTACCAGAGATTTTGGGTTGGCTTTTCGGGGTTGGGTTTAAAAAATCCTTCCAGTGCGAATCGTCATCGTTTTTCTGGTTCAGGTTCGGATGATGATTTTTCGCCGGTGAACCTGAAGTATTAAAGTCTTTGACTTCTAGTGGGTCACATTCAAGGCATCGACGGCTCACATTCGAGCGGATCGACGGCTCACATTCGGAACGCGGCAAAAGTCTTTCAGGATGTAAAGTGCGCTTTCGGGTTCCCCACTTCTTGCGTCCTTCATGATGGATACCATGCCGCTGCTCAACGCCAGACGTCTCTAACCTTGCGAGTGATCGTTTGAGCGTTGCCAAGCTCCACGTCGCCTGATCGTCAGGATCGCGCCGGGCCTCTATCACCCGCAATTCACGCAAGATGGTTTTGAGTGATGCCCACACACCAGCTCCCTGATCGAAGTGGGATAGGGCCTGCGCGGTGCGCCGGTCCCGCTCCTGGATGATGCGGCGCTTCCGGCCGCTCGCGGTGAATTGGCGCGGCCGCGCATGTCGGAATATCTGGTGCACCTTCGGTATGGCCCTCGATGGGCTTGGAATCCGAGCTTGTTCTGGAAAAGTCCTTTGGGATTGTGATACAGTTTGCATGTCAATTCACCAACCTTTCGATTTGCCACGACCATTCCGGGTCGTGGTGTGTTTGGCCTTAAAAATTCACTGGTAAACAGATCAAATGGGAGGTTGTTACAAGGCCAATCACTTGAAGACGGCGCGGTCACGATATCGCGCGCCGCGACTTCGATAACGTTTCCCGCGCGGTTCATGCTTGCCGCCGCGATGAACCCGTGCCCCTGCGGATTTTTCGGCGATCCGACGCGCCAGTGCCACTGTTCGCCGCCGCAAATTCAGCGATACGTCTCGAAAATTTCGGGGCCGCTGATCGACCGCATCGACATACACATCGAAGTGCCTGCGGTGAAATACAAGGAATTGCGCGGCAACGGAACCACCGAAGAGTCCGCCGCGATCCGCGAGCGTGTGTTGCGCGCTCGCGAACGCCAGTCCAAGCGCTATGCCGGCGAACGAAAAATTTTCTCGAACGCGCAGATGCCGCCAAAACTCATCCGGAAACATTGCGCCATCAGCGACGAAGGCGAAAAAATGCTGGAAAACGCCATCGGCCGCCTCGGCCTTTCCGCGCGCGCCCATGACCGCATCCTGAAAGTCGCCCGCACCATCGCCGATCTCGACGCCTCGGAGAATCTGGAGACGCGCCATCTGGGCGAGGCCATCCAGTACCGCACGCTAGACCGCACCTACTGGGCATAGTGTCTTAGTAGCACAGCCACTCTTGGCTGTGCGGTTTTGTAAGCTGCGCACGGAGACACCTCGAAAATATTAGAAATCATCAACCCCGCACAGCCAAGAGTGGCTGTGCTACTTAAGGGCGCCTAAGTTCATTTTGCTTTTTCGAGGGCTTCATTGAGGGCGGGAACAATTTCGAACAAATCTCCGACGATGCCATAATCGGCGACTTCAAAAATCGGCGCGTTCGGGTCTTTATTGATTGCCACGATCGTGCGCGAGCCTTTCATTCCCACGACATGCTGAATGGCTCCGCTGATTCCGAGGGCGAGGTACAACTTGGGCGCGACGGTCTGGCCCGAGCTGCCGATCTGGCGGTCCATGGGCAGCCAGCCTTCGTCGCAGATGGGGCGCGACGCGGCCAGTTCGCCGCCAAGAAGCTTTGCGAGCTTTTCCGCGAGAGGAATATTTTCGGGCGCCTTGATGCCTCGCCCGACGGCCACGAGGATAGGGGCCTGCGTGAGGTCCACAGCCTGCTTTGCTTCGCGGAATAATTCGAGGGGTTTCGTCCGAATCTGCTCCGGCTTCAACTCCACGGAAATGGAAGTGACGGGCGCCTTCGCCGCGCCTTGCGCGACCAAATCCGCGCGGAATGCGCCGGCCTGAAACGTTGCAAACCACGGCGCCGCGCCTTCAAACACCACGTCCGCGGCCGTTTTCCCCTGAAACATCTGGCGGACAAAAATCAGCTTTCCGTTTTCCTGGCGGTAGCCGATGCAGTCGCCAATCATGCCTTTGCCGAGCGATGCGGCCACCTTCGGCGCGAAATCGCGCACCTGGTAAGTGTGCGGAAAGAGGACCAGATCGGGTTTGGACTGCGCGATCACTTGTTGCAGTGCGATGGTGTAACCGTCGGGCGTGTAGGCCGCGAGCAAGTCGTGCTCTACAAGAAGAACTTCATCGAGCCTGGTAGCCGCAAGCTCGCCGGCCAGAGTTGCGACGCCTTTGCCGATTACCACGGCGGCAAGGCGGCTCTTTGTTTCCGCGGCAATTTGTTGCGCCGCGGCCAGCGTTTCAAAGCTGGTTTTGTTCCACTGCGCGTCGCGCTGTTCGGTGATCAGGAGAATGTTCATCATGGCCGGGCCTCAGCTACAGAACTCGTGCTTCGTGCTTCAGTTTTTCAAGGAGTTTTGCGGCGGCCTCTTTGGGCGTGCCGGTTAAAAATTCAGTCTTCTTGGTTTTCGTCGGCACGTAGATGCGCTCGATGCGCTGCGTCGGATCATGCTTGATGCCCAGCGATTCGCGTGTGATCGTGGCGATTTCTTTTTTCTTTGCAGCCATGATTCCCTTGAGCGTCGCGTACCGCACCTTGTTGATGCCGGACTGGATCGTCAGCACGGCGGGCATGGGCAACTCGACCCACTGAAACCATCCGGCTTCGAGTTCGCGCTTCACGCGCAAGCCGCCGCCCTGCGCTTCAATCTGCATGATGATCGTCGCGTGCGGCCGTCCAAGCAGTTCAGCGAGAAGCACACCCGTCTGTCCGAAGCCCTGGTCTTCGCTTTGCAAACCCGTCAACACGAGGTCCGGCTTTTCGCGCTCGATCGCCGCCGCAAGCGATTTGGCCGCGCCCAGTGGATCGAGCGTGTGCGTTTTGTCATCCGCGATGTGCACGCCGCGGTCGGCGCCCTTGGCCAGAGCTTCCTTGATGGTTTGCTTCACTCGTTCCGGTCCCATCGACAGCGCGATCACTTCACCTGTGTGTTTTTCCTTCAGCCGCAGTGCCTCCTCGAGCGCGTAACTATCCGGCTCGTTCATCTCATATCCGATGTCGGTTTCGCGTATCCAGCTTGCGTCGGTGATGGCAAGAGGAGCGTCCTTGGCGGGCACTTGCTTGATGCAAACAACAATCTTCATCCGGACCTCTCGGTTGAGTGCACGCGGAGCAACTTACGTTTCAACCAGTTTTGTAGCGCCCGCCTTCACGCGTGCATTTTCAGGTCAAGCACATGCCCGCCTGAAGGCGGGCGCTACAGGAATCAGAACCGAATCACAATTGCGACTAGCGGGGATCCCAGCGCTTGAACAGCAACGCGGCGTTGGTCCCGCCAAAGCC
>PMOP01000428.1:0-3588 GCA_003161495.1 Acidobacteriota bacterium
CCGGCCAAGTTCGTACCACATCGAATCGCTGGCCACTGCCCCGAGGACGGCAAACGCTATGGCCATTCCTAGATTCATGCGGTGCGTTCCTGCAAGCGCTCCCGCGGCCAGAAGCAGCGGCGCCGAAGGAACCGGCAAGCCCGCCTGTTCGACAAACACCCACGCGAACACCAGCGTGTACCCGTGCCGCACAACGAATTCGAGCAACTCGGTCATTTTATTTTATTCAGACGGAGCCGGCAATCGGGGCAGGATGTCCCCAGGCTCCCTCAAAAACAAATTTTTCCAGCGGCTTGCGCTCGCGCCGGGCGATCTCCCGTTGCCGCAGGGTTTCCGTCAGCGAGTCTGGATCTCCCGGGTACCCCAAGGCTATCACGCTGACTGGCTCCCAGCCTTCAGGTACAGCAAAACGTTCTCGGGCAGCCTGCGGGTTGAATCCGGCCATCTGATGCGTGGTGAGTCCCAGCGCTGTCGCCTGAAGGGAAAGATTCGCAGTCGCCTGGCCGAGATCGTAGTACGCGTGCCGGTTGGGTCTGCCATCCTTTTCAAATTGCGTATGCGCGAGCGCCAGCATCAGGACGGGCGCCTTATTCGCCCAGCCACGGTTGAAGTCTACCAGGACGCTGAGCATGCCCTCATAATTTTGAGGATCGTCGTGCGTAGCGACAATAAAAGCCCAGGGCTGCTCATTGTTGGATGAGGCTGCCCAGCGAGCGGCTTCAAACAAGCTGAGGAGTTTGTCCGTCTCGACTGGCAGGTTCAGAAATGCGCGCGGGCTCCATCGCCGGCCAATCAAATCGTGAATGGGAGCTTGTGTTTCGGCTATTTTTTGCAATGGCATGGGGAGACTCTCTTTTCTCTTATTAAATGGGCGGCGCCAAAGCGATTGCGGCCATTCCGAAGTCTGCGTGTTAATTATATTTTTGGTAATAAACGTAGCGCCAACTTTCAGGTTGGCATTTTTCAAAATAAGGCAGATGCCCGTCCGCGGCTGCAGACGGGCGTTACCTAATCGAAATCAAATCCAATACCAAACTGAATTCTCAGCGTACGGCTGTTTTAAGCGGCCGGCTTTTGCTGGATCAATTCCGCCTCGATCGTGATTTTCACTTCTTCGCCGACGACCAACCCGCCGGTCTCGGTCAAAGCGTTGAAGGCGACTCCGAAGTCTTTGCGATTAATTTTCGTCGAAGCTGTGACCCCAGCCCGGGTGTTACCCCAGGGATCCTTTACGGGAGCGGTGGGACCTTCGACCTCAAAAGTGACTTGCCTTGTGACGCCGCGAATCGTCAGATCGCCGGTCAGCTTAAAATTTTCCGGGCCGAGAGCTTCTACTCGCTCGGAACGAAAAGTGAGTGTGGGATGGTTTGCCACATCGAAGAAATCCGCGCTGCGCAGGTGTTCGTCACGCTGCGGTTCGCGAGTGTTGACGGACGCGGCCTCGATGGTCACCTGGACCGTGGACTTCGCCGGATTAACCGGATCCAGGGTCGCGCTTCCGCTGAGCTTGGTGAATTCTCCTCGAACATTGGAGATCATCAGATGGCGGACGCTGAAGTGCGCGGCGGAATGCGCGGGGTCGATCTGCCACTGCGTGGGCTTGGTGCTTTGCGATGCTGCCGGGGCTGCTGTATTCATTTTCATTCTCCTTTGTAAGTTAAGCGTTTTTTGTCGCGTGAAATAAATCGGCCTCAAAAATTCAATCGGCCGGACACGGCCCATCCAAGAGCCCTCGGGCACGGTCGAGCAAATGGGAGAGCTGCCGGAGCTGTGTCGCGGGAAGGTGGCGCAACTGTCGCCTGTGCAATTCGTGCATGGGCTTATCGAGATCGCCAAGAAGCCGGAGCCCTTCCGGGGCGATGCGTGTCACGACCACGCGACGGTCTTTTGCTTCCCGGGCGCGGGCGATCCATCCGCGTGACTCCATGCGATCGAGCAGGCGAGTGATGTCCGGATCGCGGGAGATGAGCCGGCAGCCGACTTCGCGGCAGGCCAGGCCCTTTTCACCGGCGCCGCGCAGGATGCGAAGAATATTGTACTGCGTTCCGGAAAGGTTGTAGGGCTTGAGCAGGGCCTCGGCGCCGCGGGCCAGGGCGTCGGCGGTTCGCAGGAGGCTGACGAAGACGCGGGCTTCGAGCGAGGCCTGCGGTTCGCGTTTCGGTTTTGCGGCGCGTTGCATGACACAACAATACTCGTTTAAACGACTATTGTCAAGAGGAATGTTGGGAGATTTGGTTTCGGGCGCGCGCTACGGCTTTCGCGTGGGGCGGATGTGCACTTCGCTGATGAAGCTTCCCTCGGCTTGCGTAACGAGGGCCGCCACGGCGTGCGCGACGTCCTCCGGCTGGAGCGTTTTCGATGGGTCTTTGACGCTCTGCCCGCTGAATTCCGTGGCCACCGAGCCGGGGCAGATGGCGCTCACGCGGATTCCATACTTGCGCAAATCCTCGGCCATGCTTCCCGTCAGCCCCATGAGTCCCCATTTCGAGGCGCAGTAGATCGCGCCGTTGGCGAAGGTGTTTTTTCCGGCGAGCGAGCTGATGTTGATGATGTGGCCGGTTTGTCTGCGGATCATTTCCGGCGCAACGGCGCGGCACATGAGGAACACCGATTTCAGATTCGTGTCCATCACTCTGTTCCAATCGCTTTCGTTGAATTCGTGGAACGGTCCAAACAAACCAACGCCTGCGTTATTCACCAGAATATCGATCGGACCAAATTCTTTTTCCGTTTTGCCAATCAGAGAAGAAATTTGCTCTCCGCGAGTGACGTCGGCTGGAATGGCGAGCGTCTCGATTCCCTCGCCACGTAGACTGGAAGCCGATTGGTCGAGCTTCGCCTGGTCCCGCGCGCAGATGGACACGCGCGCGCCCATCCGTCCCAGCCGGCCGGCGATTGCGAAACCGATTCCGCGGCTGCCCCCGGTAACCACCGCAACCTTGCCTAAGAGTGCGCTTTCCGATTGCATGCAACCTCCTTCTTTATTGCGGGGAGTAATGATATTCTTTGCCCAGGCTTCCTTCGTCCGGAGTTTGTCATCATAGCATCAGGGCATCGGCGCTTGCCGGACCCGATTCGGGAACCGTTCATGGAGCGATGCCATCGGAATTCAAGCGAAAGGGAATCTCGCTTGCGCCATAAGGTAGGATTCCCTATAATCCGAGAGCTTTAAGCCGGCAGATATTCGTGCACAATGTTTTTGCAATCGGTTTTTTCGAAAATTGCTGAGGAGGCTGGAAGCCGATGATACGAAAGTGGATTGTGACTGGCGCCGGTCTGTTGTGGATCGCGCTGGCAATGGGATCTGGCGCTGTTAAATTGTGGGGCGCACCACAGGCGGCGGCAGCACCGGCCCAGGCGAAGCCTGGTTACACGCTTCCTGAGTACAACGCGTACAAGGCAGCGGACGCGGAGACGAATCCTCAGCAAAAGGTCAAACTGCTCGATGATTTTGTCAAGACGTACAACAACTCCACGTTGATGCCGTACATTTATCGCGATTACTACACGACGTACATGGCCCTGAAAAACTTCGCTCAGGCCATTGAGTACACCGACCGCATGATCGCGCTCGGGGACAAGATTGAC
>PMOP01000428.1:3703-4092 GCA_003161495.1 Acidobacteriota bacterium
ACAGTTCTGTCGATTACTCCGGATGATCCCGTCACCCACTACCGTCTCGGCATTGTATATCTGCAAATGACGCCGCCGTCGGGAACCGATGGCTTCTGGGAACTTGCCCGCGCGATCGACCTGAAAATACCGAACGACACGCAGGTGCGCGCGTATTTGAAGAACCAGATCATTCGTTACCAGCAGCCCGCTTGCGACAAGCTGGTCGACGATCAGGTGACGGAGCTCCTCACGCTTGCCGCCAGCGCCTCGGATAGGCCCGCCACGCTAAACGTCCCGAGCGCCGCCGATCTGCAGAAAGCGCGTGATGATACGGCGAACTTTATTCCCGCATTGGTGGCCGGAGGCGACGCAGGCAAAGTGATGTGGCTTGCCAGTTGCGGCCTCGA
>PMOP01000150.1 GCA_003161495.1 Acidobacteriota bacterium
CTTTGGTACAACGCGCATCCCGCTGAACTGTTTATGGGAGATGTCGGCTCTCTCGCCCTGGGCGGCTCGATCGCCATGATTGCCGTGGCCATCAAGCAGGAGATCCTGCTGTTTTTTGTGGGCGGAGTGTTTGTGCTGGAAGCGCTTTCAGTCATTCTGCAGGTGCTGTCCTTCCGCTTGACCGGGAAACGCATTTTTCGGATGTCTCCGCTGCACCATCATTTTGAGCTGTCGGGATGGAGCGAATCGAAAACCATCGTACGGTTTTGGATCGCGGCGCTGGTGTTTGCGCTGTTTTCGCTGACAACGCTGAAATTGAGGTAATCGTTGAAACCGGTCATCGAGCTCGCGGGGAAAAAAGTGCTGGTGGTGGGGCTGGCGCGCACTGGAATCGCCACGGCGCTGTTCTGCGCGGAGCGTGGAGCACACGTCACTGCAACCGAAGGACGTCCCGAGGTGGAAATTGCCGAGACCGCCGCGAAGTTGCGCGCCGCGGGCGTCACTCTGGAATTGGGCGGGCATCGCCCGGAAACCTTTGGACGGCAGGATTTGATCGTGTCAAGTCCCGGTGTGGCTCCGACGATGCCGGCGCTGGCCGCCGCGCGCGCCATCGGCGTTCCCGTGTGGAGCGAGATCGAGCTGGCCTGGCGATTTCTTCGCGGGCGACTGATTTGTATTACCGGCTCGAACGGCAAGACCACGACGACTTCGCTTATTGGCCACATCCTGGAAACCGCGAAGATGCCGGTGCAGGTAGCCGGAAATATCGGCACGCCGCTGATCTCGCGGGTGGACGTTTCAAGCGATTCGAGTTTTACCGTGGTCGAGGCCAGCAGTTTTCAGCTCGAATCGATTTCGACGTTCCGGCCGGACATCGCCGTGCTGCTCAACGTCACACCGGACCACCTGGATCGGCACGGATCGACGGAAGCGTACGGGGCCGCGAAAGCCCGCATGTTTGAAAATCAAATGGCGCAAGACGCCGCCATCATCAACGCGGACGATGCCGTGGCTCCGCAATACGCGCCCGCCGAGCCGCGCGTGTTCTGGTTCAGCCGGACGAAACGCGTGGCGAGCGGCTGCTATCTTCGCGGAGATGAAATTGTTTTTCGGTGCGACGGAGTTGAATCGGTATTGGCCGATCGCAAAATGATCGGTCTTCGCGGAAGCCACAATATTGAAAATGTTCTGGCGGCGGCCACGGCCGCGAGACTTGCCGGCGCGGCGCCAGCCGCGATCGCCGAGGGCGTGCGCACCTTTGCGGGAGTCGAACACCGGATCGAATATGTGGCCACGATTTCCGGCGTGGAGTATTTCAACGACTCCAAGGCTACGAACGTGGATGCCACGCTCAAGGCGCTCGATGCTTTTTCCGGAAACGTGCTGGTAATTCTTGGCGGCAAGGATAAAGGAAGCGATTACAAAATTCTTCGCAAAGCGCTGCGCAGCCACGCGCGCATGGCGTTATTGATCGGCAGCGCGGCGGACAAGATTGAAGCGGAACTTGCTGGCGTCGTCCCGGTCGAACGCGCGAACACGCTGGAGGGCGCCGTGGAAATTGCCTCGCGGCGCGCGCTGCCCGGCGATACGGTTCTGCTCGCTCCGGCATGCGCGAGCTTCGATCAGTTTGAAAATTACGAACACCGCGGACGCGTCTTCAAACAACTCGTCCGCGATCTTGAAAAAAAACACGCGGCGTAAAGGGCCGCGCGAAAGATTTTTCTAAAAAAACACATGCCCAGGCCACTCCAAACTGACCGATGGATGTTCGGGTCGACGCTGGCCTTGTGCCTGATCGGCGCCATCATGGTGTTCAGCGCTTCGGCCGTCACGGCGCGCGACGAATACGGCAACGGCTCGCATTTTCTGTTGCGCCAGCTTCTCTGGCTCGCTTTCGGGCTTGGCGGAATGATGGCCGTCATGAATCTGGATTATCGCAAGCTGCGCCGGCCCGAGGTTATTTTCACGGCATTGTTCGGCGTGCTCGCGATGCTGACGGGTGTTTTCTTCCTCGATAAATCGCACGCGACGCATCGCTGGATTCGCCTCGGCCCGGCCAGCCTGCAGCCGTCCGAACTCGCCAAACTCGCGGTGATTTTTTATCTGGCATGGTTTCTCGAGATGCGCCGGCGGCCGGACGGATTCGGCATGGACGACTGGAGGCACACCATCCTTCCGGCGATTGGCCCGGTGCTGGTGCTGGTCGGGCTCGTGGTGATCGAGCCGGACCTGGGCACGGCCGTAGAAATATTTATCATCGCGGTGACGATGCTTTACGTCGCGGGCCTGAACGGGAAATACATTATCGGAGCGGGCCTCGCCGCGTTGCCGATCATCTATTTGTTGATCGTGCGCGTGTCCTACCGCTATGAACGCGTGGTTGCGTTCCTGAATCCCACGGCGGACCCGCAGGGCCGCGGCTTTCAGCTCCTGCAATCGCTGATCGCGGTTGGGTCGGGCGGCTTCACCGGCGTCGGATTGATGGAGAGCAAGCAGAAATTATTTTATTTGCCGGAAGCGCATACCGATTTTATTTTCGCGGTGTTGTGCGAAGAGCTGGGATTCATTGGCGGGGCGATCGTGCTGTCCCTGTTTGTGAT
>PMOP01000471.1:0-694 GCA_003161495.1 Acidobacteriota bacterium
CTCTTTGAATTTCGCCGATGGAGGAAATGTCCGGCGTTCGTCGAGCAATGCATCAAGGCTTTTTTCGCTGGGGACCGACATTTAGGCAAAACTCCGCATGGAAGATCAAGCCCGAGGCAGCCCGCCGCGGCGCGCTTTTCACCCTGACCTGTGCGCTAAGAATGTCGGAGCAAGGAATGGTTGTCAATGGACGCCTAAATTTAACTCCCTACCGGTGGCGCATGCTTCAGCTTGCGGAGTTAGTCTTTGAATGGACGAACCTCCGCAAGCTGAAGCATGCGCCACTGGGTCTAGGAAAAGCAGCGGTATAGCTTTCGCCAGCCGCCGCGAACATGTTAGGATTTCGCGGGGGAAAAAGTATGGGACATCGTCGAAATTCCAACAATTCACAAGGAAACGGTGGCGGGAGCCTGAGCCGCCGCATTCTTTTGCAGCGCGCCGGATGGACCGCTGCGGCTGCGGCGTTTCCCAGCGGAGTTTTTGCCGTCGAAAGCGTCAGTCCGGTTATGGCCAAGCTGAGCGCGTATATGAGCGAAGCAGGCGGCCGCGCACTTCCCGATGAAGTGGTCGAGAAGGCCAAACACCACATCCTCGATACATTCGCCGCGATGATCTCCGGGTCTGATTTGCCCCCGGCCCGCGCTGCGTTTCAGTATGCCCGCGACTTTACATCCGATAAGACGGCTACCGTGGT
>PMOP01000471.1:791-1459 GCA_003161495.1 Acidobacteriota bacterium
GACATCGGGCCGCGCATGACCATCAGCTTTGGCGCGCTCGATTTTCGGAACAACAGCCATAAGAGCACGCACGCCATTTCCAGCGTTTTCGGCGCGGCGTCCGCTGCGGGATGCGCGGCGGACTTGAACGCGCAGCAGATGCGCTGGCTGCTGGATTATACGTCTCAGCAATCCTCGGGAATCGGCGCATGGAATCGCGATACCGAACACATCGAGAAAGCCTTCGTCTTCGCGGGCATGACGGCGCGCAGCGGGGTCACCTCGGCTCTTGTGGTGCATGCGGGATTTGATGGTATCGACGACATTTTTTCAGGCGTAGACAATTATTTTCAGGCCTACGCCCCCAATGCCCATCCGGAGGAACTGGTCTCGCAACTCGGCGAGCGCTACGAGATTACGCGGACCAACATCAAGAAGTGGACGGTTGGATCGCCGATCCAGGCGCCGCTTGACGCCATCTACAACATTTTGAAAAAGCATTCTGTAAATCCCGACGACGTGAAGTCCGTCGTCGTGCGTCTTGCCAACACCGAGGCGCGCGTCGTCGACAATCGCGAGATGCCGGACATCTGCCTGCAGCACATGGTCTCCGTGATGCTCCTAGATAAGACCGCGTCCTTTCACGCGGCGCACGACAAGGCCCGCATGAAAGATCCGGCCGTGCTTGC
>PMOP01000471.1:1521-6117 GCA_003161495.1 Acidobacteriota bacterium
GTGCGCGGCACGGTGGATAATCCGATGACCCGCGAGGAAGTGATCCAGAAATGCCGCGACCTGGTGGAACCGGTTCTCGGCAAAGACAACTGCACGAGCCTGATTGATAAAATAATCGGAATCGAAAAGGTCAAGGACATCCGCGAGCTCCGGAGCGTCCTGCAAAAGTCCTGATCGAGTTACACGGTGTTTTTTGATTTTTGCGCCAAACATCGCACATCTGCTCGTTGCGTTAATGCGATTCGTCGCAATCTTCCCGCTTCCCCGCGCGCAGAAATAGTTTTCAACAAATAAAAATTAGAAACTGGCTTTTGTCGATTCCGATTCCTCTACAATCAGGCGCGTGGAACCTATCGATCGATGGAGCGTACGACGTGGAATCATTTGACCTCGTGGTGATTGGTTCGGGGCCTGCCGGAGAGAAGGGCGCAGCGCAAGCGGCGTATTTTGGCAAGCGCGTCGCGCTGATTGAACGCGGGCCGGATTTGGGCGGGGCGGGCGTGAACACCGGAACTGTCCCGAGCAAGACGCTGCGCGAATCGGCGCTCTATTTTTCCGGGCTGCGCCAGCGCGGGCTTTACGGCATCGATTACTCTTTGCGCGAAGGGCTGACGGTGCAGGGATTCATGCACCGGAAAGACGCGGTCGTCTCTGCGGAACGTTTGAAGATTGCAACCAACCTTGCCGCTCACAAAATCGAGTTGATTGCCGGCGCGGCCCGGTTTGAAGACGCCCATACTGTGACGGTTGTTTCCGAGCGTGGCACGCAGCGAAACCTGCGCGGCGAAGTGATTTTGATCGCGACCGGCTCGAAACCGCACCGTCCCCCGGAAATTCCGTTTGATGACAAAGCTATTTTCGATTCCGATTCGATCCTGCGGATGGATCGCATTCCGAAAAGCATGATCGTTGTGGGCGGCGGCGTGATCGGCTGCGAATATGCTTCGATTTTTACCGCGATGGGCGTCGAAGTGACGCTTGTCGACGGGCGCGAACGCCTTCTTCCATTTCTGGACGCTGAAATTTCAGAGCTGTTGCGTTCGCGCCTGGCGGACCTGGGGCTGAAATTTTGTTTTCAGGAGCGCGCCAGGGGAACCGAACGGATCGCCGGTGGAGTTCGCATGACACTCGCTTCGGGCAAGGTTATTGAAGCGGAAACGGCGCTGCTTGCCGCCGGGCGTCGCGGCGCGGTCGATGGACTCGGCCTCGATCGAGCGGGACTGGGGATCAATGCACGCGGCAACATCGATGTGAACGATCACTACCAAACTCATGTGCGGCACATTTACGCGGCTGGAGACGTGATCGGATTTCCCGCCCTGGCGTCGACGTCCATGGAGCAGGGGCGCGTGGCGATGTGCCACGCCTTCGGCTTCCCGTATAAACAGCGGCTGGCGTCGCAACTCCCGATGGGAATTTACACGATTCCGGAAATTTCCGCGGTGGGCGAAACAACGGAATCCTGCGAGATCAGGAAGATCGGCTTCGAAGTCGGCCGCGCGAAATACGCGAACAACGCGCGCGGGCAAATCATCGGCGAGTCCACGGGAATGCTGAAATTGATTTTTCGTTCGGATAACAGGCAATTGCTGGGCGTACAAATTTTCGGAGAAGGCGCGACCGAGCTGATCCATCTCGGCATGGCCGTGCTCGAATCCGGCGGCGCGATCGATACGTTCATCGAATTGGTTTTCAATTTTCCCACGCTCTCCGAACTGTACAAGTACGCCGCCTACGACGGTCTGGGCAACCTGGCTGGCCACAAATTGCGCGAGGGCTGAGTAGGACAGGCTTCAGCCCGTCTAATTCTCTTTTGTAGCACCGATAAAACGAGCGTCAGACTAAGGCCTAACTTACGAAAAGCAATCTTGCTTAGTGAAGCAGCGTGCGCAAACGATCGTACAAAGATTGCGCGGAAGAATCCGTGACAGCAAGCGCCTTCACCGGGCCCGGAGGCGCATCCGTGACGGTGTAAAGCTTGCCGTCGCGCAGATAAAGTTTTTCCGCCTCGGCGCGATTGAAGGGGCGCGCGCCGCGGCGTCCGAAAACGGCCAGCTGGTTGCCGCTCTCGTCGACGGCGCGGTCGCGGTCGATGCCGCGTGAGATTGCCAGCGCCGGACCGGCCGTGCGATAGGTCGCGATCAATTTCGGAGTGGGGCGCGGACTGAATCCGTACGACTCGGACGAATCTTCCGGTGATATCACCTGCAGGATGCGCAGTCCGTTGCGGCCGTCGGCGACATAGGCGAAGACGCTTGCATCCACCGCGCCAATTTTTACATCGTTCACATCATTCAGCTGGCTGTCCGCGCTGAACATTTGATCGAGGCGCGGATGCTCGGCCTGTTCGACATTGACGAGGGCGACTCCGTTCTTGCCCGCGGAAACATATGCATATGTTCGGGACACGCTGACATTGCGCACGTCGTCCATCTTCACAAATGCTCCGGGCACTAAGCGCGGATGCGCGAGATCGGTGACATCAAGTGTCTTCAGTCCCTGGCGATCGGCGACGAATGCGTAGCGGAATTGCACGGCGACGCCCTGTGGGTCCACCAGATCGGGCGCGCCAATTTCCGCAGTGACGCGCGGCGAGAGCGGATTATCGAGATCGACGACGACGAGGCCGCGGTCGCACAGGATGTAGGCGTACGTTCCCGCAATCGTGATGCGGCGTGCGCCGTTCAATATTCCGCCGGGATTGAACGTGGACGCGCGGCCGATGAAATTGTTTTCCGGATTTCCGTCGAGCAGCGTACCGACGCCGGGATTGTTTCCTTTCAGATCGGGATTGCCGACGACGATCAAACCTTCATATTTGTCCGTGACGTAGAGAAATCCGTACATCAAATGAATCTTCTGTTCCTCGTTGGCGGGATCCTGGGTGCGCAGGGGATCGACGGCGAGCGTTGTGGGCGTGGCGACGGCCGTTGCGTATTTTGTCTTAACATACAGGCGCTGGCCGAGCGGCGAAACCGGCGCGGTCACCACGCGCTGGGAAAAACCCTTGTTGTCGATGTTGGCCACGTCGAAAACGCGGAAGCCGTCTGCGCCCATGGCCGCGTAGGTATATTCGCCGCGCACTTGGATGTCGAGGATAGTTCCGCCGTGACCATAGGCTGCTGCGAGTTCGCGTTTGTGTTCCACGTGCTTGCGGAAATCATCGGGATAGGCGAGGCGCTGCAAATCGCTGCCAATCACAGCCTCGGGCTCATCGTGCTCGGCGGCCACGACGGCTTCAAACCCTTTTTTGCCGGTGGCCACGTACACGTAGCGCCCCATGAAGTTAAGAAAGTTGGTGCCCTGCAAGAGAAGCATCGACATCCAGGCGTTGTTATCGCGCGCGGCGGAGACGTGGCAATCTGTGCACTGCTTCGTTTCGCGCGCGCGAACCGTGTGCGGCACGAACGTGGAAAACGCCTGGCCGCTGAATCCTTCGGCGGAAACGGTTTGCTGCGTGTTGTACAGCCACTCACGATTCGCGTTTTGCGAACTCACGAGAATTGCGCACGAAGATCGCGCTGGCGCGACGCGATGCCCCGTGACCGTGCCGTCCACGGCGAGCATGTAGCCGTCATCGCGCAGCACCTGGAAATTGTAGGCCGTCCAGTTGCGCGTCGTGAGACCTTCATTGTGCAGCATCGGGCGTTTCTCGTTCGCGGTCATGGACAAGTGGCAGCCGAAACAATTGGGCGTCCACGAAGTGTGGCAGGCGTAGCACGTCATGCTGCTGTTCGCGTGGGCAAGTTGCGAATCATCTTTCGGGACGTCGCCCCACGTCACGCCGTCCGTGCGCAACGTTTTCGCGAGGCGCGATTTCTCGTTGTAGTGCGTGTTTCCCGGCGTGATCGAGTCGAGCGTCTGCACCACTTCCCATTCCAGGTGCGGGTCCATCATGGAGCGCTGGATCAATTTTCCTTCGCGCCACTCAAATTGCCGCTCGCGCCACGGAGTGCGCAGGGCGTCGAGGCGCGTGCCGCCGGATGCCGCGGGGCCGGATGTGACGAGCGTGGCCGGCTGCGAAATCGTCCCGTGGCAATCGACGCAATCCATTTCAATCGCGGCCCTCGATTCGCCGTAGAGTTTTCCCGTGCCGTGGCTGTCTTGCTCGAGGTGACAGTCCACGCACTGCATGCCCTTCTGCAAATGAATGTCCGCGAGGTGCGCGGTTTTTTCAAATTTCTTTGGATCGTCTGAAAGGACCGCCGCTCCCTTGTCGTCGAGCAGATGTCCTTCGCGATCGCGCGCGAACACGGCGCGGAAAAGCCAGCCGTGACTGTGAAAATCGGCGAATTGTGTATCCTTTAATTTCGCATTGAATTGGGCGCTGCCTGTTTGCGCGAGAAAGTTCACATCGGACCACAACCCGCGCGGCGCCGCGCCTTCCGGATTTCGCTGTGACACCTCGAACTTTTCTTTTTCCGAAGGATTGCGCTGCTCTTTCGGATACATCGCCCCGCCGTCGGATTCGTTGTCCCACCAGGTGTAGCCGAAATACGTAGTCATCATGTTTGTGCCCGGATGCACATGGCAAACCATGCACTGGCTCGACGGGATCGAACGCGTAAATTCGTGGCGGATGGGATGGCCGGGCTC
>PMOP01000216.1 GCA_003161495.1 Acidobacteriota bacterium
ATCGATCATGCGCGAAGTCGCCGAGCGAGCCGCGCCCGCGGCATCGCTCGACGATTCGACGACGATCCATTCGCCGGTCTCCCCATCGGTTTCAAGTTTCCGCCCAGCGGGAGTTTCGACGATTGGGCCGGGAAGCGCGCGCTGCTTGTGCACCTGAAAGCGCAGCGTCACGTTCGCCGGGCATTCGATTCCGTTGATGGATACTTCTCCGTCGCCCTGCGCCGCATGCGCATCTCCGGCGGAAAAAAGCGCGCCGCGATTCAGCACCGGCAAATAGAGCGTCGCGCCCGTGCACAATTGACGCACATCCATGTTGCCGCCAAAAATTCCCGGCGGCCTGGTGCGAAATTCGCCGTCTTCCGCCGGCGCAACTCCCATCACGCCGCAGAAGGGGCGCAAAGGCACGACCGCGGGCGCAATCGATTTGCTCACCTCTCCATCGAGTCTCCAAATAAAAAAGAATGGCTCCGCAAAGCGCTGCTTGAGAAAACCGAGGCCGCTCACCACGCTCGTCCAGCCCCAGCCTTTATGCGCCACTTCCAGCACATCCACTTGGAGAACGTCGCCCGGCTCCGTCCCCTCGACAAAAATCGGACCAGTGAGCGCATGAATGCGGTCGCGGTCAATCTTCAAATATTCCGCGAGCGTCATCGACGGGTGAACTTGCGCGCCGCTAGAATCCACGCATTCCATGTGAACCGTGTCGCCGGATGCGACGCGAAGCCGCGGCTTAAGCGCGCGATTCCATCGGGAATGTGTGGGCTCAGCGTTTAGAGAATATTCAGCCATGCGCCTGTCTATACCTCCACGGTCATTTGCAATTCGACGAGCGCGTTGCGCGGCAACGCCGGAACGCCGATGGCCGTGCGCGCGTGCCGTCCCGCGTCTCCGAAAATTTCGACGAAAAGATCGGATGCTCCGTTGATTACCTTGGGCGAATCCGGAAAACCGGCGACGGCATTGACGTACCCATTCACGGTGACGATGTTCTTTATTTTGTCGAGCGAGCCGAGATGAGACTTCAGCACCGCCAATTGCATCAATGCGCAGGCGCGCGCGGCGGCGTAGCCTTCTTCAATCGTGCGCCCGGCGCCGGCAGTTCCAGCAATCACCTCGCCGCCGTGAATGGAAATGACGCCGGCCAGATACACAATTTGACCGACAGTCCGTGCCGGAAGGTAGTTGCCGCCAGGCTGAGGCAACGCCGGAAGAACAATGCCGAGCTCTTTTAGCCTTGCCTCGATCCCCGCAGCCATAGTCCTTAACGACCTCCGTCGAAAAGAATCGCGTCAGTTTAGCATAGACAGTCGAATGACGAATTGATCCGTCTGTTGTGGGACTGAGTGAGTCGGAGTAGGCTGACGATTAGGCGGGCCAATGCCAAAGAGACTTCTTGCCGGCTGGGTAGCGATGAGCTTTTTGGCGCTGTGCGTTGCGTCGCGAGCCAAGTCGGCTGCCAAACCGCTGGAGTCCCCGACCGAGGCATCCGGCGCGTTGATGCCGGCGAGCTACCGTGGATATCCCCAAGCTGCAGAACTAGCTCGAATCCTAAGCGACGACAACTTCGTGGTGAAGTGCATATGCCTGTCGATGTTGGATGGCTTCGTCCCGGGCACGAGGGGAGCCGCGCTTTACGTAACGGATCACGGCGATTTCGACGTGGTATTTCTATCTAAACCGCAGACTTTTGACGCATTCGAAATTATTGAGCGGCATAGGTATGTGGGATATGAATATTCATTCCGAGGAATTCCGCCGAAAAAGGGCCGGATGCTTGGACCGCGGAGAACCTATTTCTTCAAGCGTTCGAACCAATTATTCATTGTGTGGGATATGCAAACTGCGGCCAACCTTGGCATGTTCCTTAATTCGCATTGAGGGCTTGACGAGGGCGATCAAGCCCTTGCGCAGCAGTCAATTTCGAGAGGGCGAGTTTACCGCCAGGTTTCCGCTTGCGTCTCAGCAACTGTGCGATACGATGTGCCATGCGGCCCTCTCGGACCAATATTTTCGCTTTTACGGCGATTTTCCTCGTGGCAATAAGTACGCAGTCGTTTCCCGCATTGCACGAAAAAAGACAGCTTCCATCAGACCTCGAGGTGAGCGGGGCGCTTGCGGGCCTGCCGCCCGAATCGACGCGCTACATCAGCCGTGAGGAACTCCTTTCCATGCCCCAGGTGAACTTCACTGTTACAGACGACGAAAACTTCGCGGGCCCGACCAAGATTCGTGGAGTGATGCTCGAAGAACTGCTTCGACGACTGGGCGATTCTTCCGCGTCGGACATGGTCGTTGCCATTTGCGATGACGGGTACCGCGCGAACTTCTCGCATGATTACCTAGTGGCGCATCATCCTGCGCTAGTGCTCGAAGTGAACCGGCAGCCTCCTGCCGGCTGGCCCAAGGCTGCCGAGGATCAAGCCGCTGACATGGGGCCCTATATGATTTCGCAACCCAAATTCACTCCCAGCTTTAAAATTCTTTCGCATGTCGATGAGGCACAAATTCCTTGGGGAGTCGTGCGCATTGAATTTCGCGAGGAGAAAATTGTTTTTGGAGCGATCGCGCCGCGCGGGGCGCATGCGCGCGATCGCGAAGTGCAGGACGGCTTCCACATCGCGGAACAAAATTGTTTCCGCTGCCACAACGCGGGAAGCGAAGGAGGGCGAAAATCCGAGCTCCCGTGGGAATCGCTCTCCCTGTTAGCGGCGGCGTCGCCCGGGGATTTTGCCTCCTACATTCGCGCGCCTCTTGCGAAAAATTCGAGCGCGCAGATGCCAGGCAATCCGCAATACGATGATGCGACCCTGGCCGCTCTCACCGCCTACTTCCGGACATTTTCCAAACCGGCGGTAAAACCATGACGCTTCGCGCAATGAAAACCCTGCTTGTATGCGGCGTGGCGATCTTTTATTCCCTGGTTGTATTCAATAACATCACTGATTACGGGTCGAACTACGAATTCGTGCGGCACGTGATGATGATGGATTCCACCTTTCCGGAAAATCGCGGCATGTGGCGCGCGATGAACTCGCCGCTGCTGCACACCGTTTTTTATTTAACGATCATCGCGTTAGAAGCGATAACGATGCTCTTGTGCTGGTGGGGCGCATTCCGCATGGCACGGGCGATTCGAGAGACGGCGGGGGCGTTTCATCAAGCCAAACGCGTTGCGATCGTGGCCCTGACACTGAGTTTGCTTATGTGGTTTGTCGTGTTTCTTGCCGTCGGAGGCGAGTGGTTCCTGATGTGGCAATCGAAAATGTGGAACGGTCAGGACGCTGCGTTCCGCATGTTCACGGTCGTGGGGATTGTGCTGCTGCTCGTGGCGCAACTGGATTCTGAGCAACAGCCCTAGCGATCTTGCGTGGCGCAGGCTTCAGCCTGTGGTTTTTAATTCTTGCAAGGATTAACCTCCGCAGGCTGAAGCCTGCGCCACCCAAGCAAGCAGCGCGATCCATTCACGCCGTCTTGGACTTCACCATCTTTTTCGCCATGAACAGGAGCAAACGCCGGTCCTCTTCGTTGGCCCGGCTAAGCAGTTGGCGGAACTTCGCCAGCGTCCGCGCATCCTTGCCGGAATCGCCCCACGCGAATGTTCCTCCCGATCTTCGCTTCGGCATGAGGGACAATTTGGGCGGCTCTTCTCCGTCGTAAAAAAGCTGGTAGAGAGGCACTTCCAGCGCGCGCGCGAATTTTTCCAACGTTTCGACGGCCGGAACGGTGTGGCCGTTTTCGACGCGCGAAATATAGCAGCGCAGCAAGCCGGTTCGCTTTTCAATTTCACCCTGGGAGAATTTCTTCTGTTCCCGCAGAAGCCGCAATCGATCTCCAATAATCATGGTAGATGGAACCTCCGGGGTTTGAGATATTTACAAATCGATAACAGGGCGGCTAACTATTAGGGCCGGGGCAGCAAGAGCATACATCAGAAGATTAATTCATCAAAACATTTTCGTATTTGTTATCAAGGCTGCATGCAAGACCGCCTGTCACATGCGATGCCGCGATGGCAGTTCAAGGGGCGTTTTAGCGATCAAGCCTTGAGCGCGCTCAGCACGCGCTGTGGAGTGAACGGAACCTGGCGCATCCGGGCGCCAGTGGCGTCAAATATGGCATTGGCAATCGCCGCCGTAACCGGAACGATCGAAGGTTCGCCTCCGCCAAGGGGCTGCATGTCCGGCCGGTCGATGAGCACGATCTCAAGGTCCGGGACCTGCTCGAAGCGGATGACCGGGTAGCTGTTCCAATCGAGATTTTTTTGTCCGGTGGAGTCGAATTGAACCTCTTCCAAAAGGGCCCGGCTCACCGCCTGCAAAACGTTTCCTTCGATCTGGTTCTTCAGCCCGTCGGGATTGACGATCAAGCCGCAGTCGTGCCCGAGCGTGATTTTTTTCACAGTCACGTCGCCTGTGGTCTTGTCGACTTCAATTTCCGCGACGGCGGCAGTCATCGTGTTGGCACGATTGGCCACGGCGACGCCTCTGCCCGTGACTTTGTCTCCGGTGGAAGCTGTCGCGGGCGATGGGCGATCGGTCCATCCGGCTTTCTTAACGGTGGCCACGAGAATTTCGGAAATGCGCTTGTCGCTGGTGAGGTAGCGCAGCCGGAGCTGCACCGGATCGACGTGCTGATCCGCGGCGATTTCATCAATCGTGGATTCGCTGGCGAACACGCGGGCGAGATCACCCGGTGCGCGCAGGTTGCTGGTTCGCAGAGGCCATTGCCCCTGTTGCACCCAGGGGATGTCCGCCGCAAGAACCTTCTGATTTGCAAAAGTGTAGATCTGGCCGCCGCCACCGGCGCCATTCAGAAATCCCGCGCCTGTGGGCTTCATTCCAATCTGACTCGACGCCAGCAGGGGATTCGCATCGGACTCGGACCACGGAAAACTCCGGTCCATGAAATCCCAGGCGATCACGTTGCCCTGCGCATCCACTCCCGCTTTAACGGTGGTGAGTTGCGCCGGACCTTTGGGATCCCAGGCGTGTTCATCCGCGCGCATCCATTGCACGCGCACAGGCTTGCCGACGGCGCGGGACATCAGCGCCGCGTCCTCGGCCACGTCGTCGCTTTCAAGACGGCCGTAGCTGCCGGAACCTTCGCGGTAAAGAAGGTGAACGTTTTTCGGTGGAATATTCAGCATTCGCGCAATGGAATCGCGCGTTCGGAACGGGCCCTGCGTTCCTGTCCAAATCGTCGCTTTGTCTCCCTGAACATCCGCGACGGCGCATGGCGGGCCCATCATGCCGTGCAATTGAAACGGCCAGTAATACGTGGCTTCGTATTTCTTTTGCGCTTGAGAGAAACCGGCGTCCAGATTGCCCCGGTTGGTTACGACGTTGTCCTTGAAGCTCTTCGTGTTCTTCAGATAATCGAAAACCTCGTTCGGGCCCGACATCATCTTCAGGGTGGGCTCGGACCAGGTCACTTTCAGCGCCTGAGCCGCTTGAATCGCCGCCCACTCCGTCTCCGCAACCACGCCAACGAAGGTCCCCTCCCGCACGATTTTCACGACGCCCGGAATATTCTTGATCGAGCTTTCATCGATGCTCGCCGGCGCGGAAATGGAAGTGGCCGGGCGCACCACGCGGCCGTGAAGCATTCCCGGCACGCTGGCATCCTGCGAATACACGAACTCGCCCGTGAATTTTTCCGGCAAGTCGACGCGCGGAATTGATTTTCCGACGATCTTATAATCTTTTGGATTCTTGGCGGGAACATCCGGCGCAACTTTCATGTCCCAGCCGACACCGGCGGCGACGATTTTTATGTTGAAGCGCTTGCCGCCGAGGAGATCTCCGTAAGCGATTTTCTTCGAGGGGCTGCCGATCACGCTGACCACGCCATCCGTGACGGTGAGCTTATCGACCGGCGAATCGAGTCGCGTAGACGCGAGCTTCAGCAATTCCTGCCGCGCCGCCGCGGACGCCTGCCGCAGTTGCACGCCGCCGCGCTCGATGGTCCTCGCGGCCGCCGTAACTCCCTGGTCCACGGCCTTATCGGTGTCTCCCGAATCCATGTAAACCTTGTTGAAGGACACATCAAGTTCCTCGGCCACAATCTGCGCGAGAGCGGTCACCACGCCCGTGCCGAGTTCGACCTTCCCAGTGAAGACGGTGACGGTCCCATCCTTCGAGATAGCCAGCCAGGAATCGAGAACCGTCGGGTCCATGCCATCGACGGAGAGGCCTTCGCCCTGCGCCAGCGCTCTCGCGGCAGTCCCGAAAAAGCTGAAGCCCACGACCAGCACGCCTGTGCTTTTCAGAAGATCTCTGCGGGAGATGGATTTGGTTTCCATGTTCGGCTCTCCTTCGTTAGGCTTTCACGCTGGAATTGGATACACGCTGGATCGCGCGGATGACACGCAGGTGCGTGCCGCAGCGGCAAATATAGCTGTTCAAAGATCGTTTGATATCGGAGACCGATGGGTGCGGATTTTTATCGAGCAGCGCTTTGGCGCCCATCACCATGCCATTCATGCAGTAGCCGCACTGCGCCGCCTGCTCTTCCACGAACGCCGCCTGAATCGGGTGAGGATGCGCGACGTTTCCCAATCCTTCCAGTGTGGTGACGCTCTTATTTTCCGCCGCCGAAACCGGAAGCATGCACGAGCGCATCGTGTTGCCCTCCACGAGCACCGTGCACGCCCCGCATTGCCCCAGGCCGCAGCCAAATCGCGGCCCGTGCAGTGACAGGTTGTCGCGCAGGACGTAAAGCAGCGGCGTGCTCGGGTCCGCCTCAACGACTCTCGACTTGCCATTTACTTTCAGCGAGATTCGCGCCATGGTGAAGTTCCTTTCTCGACGGGTCGGTCAAAATCCACGCGGGCTGATTCGCAATTCATCAACTCATAGATGGGTTTCTTGCTGTTCCCTCCCAATATACACCCACCGCATTGGGATGGAAATGCCGGACTTGATTGGGTAGTTGCTCAGCTTGGCCGCGAGAAGGCCCGATCCATCCCGGAAAGCGCGGAAGGGGTCCGGCGCTACAAAAACAGTCCTACTGCATTGGCATCATTAGCTTTAGTAGAGGCTGCCAGTTCTTTGGGCGCGCGACAGTTGATTCCTCGGAACCGATCTGGCTATTTTACGGCTCGAGCGAAGCCAAATAAGCCGTGATCGCCAGGATGTCGTCTGGCGTAAGTTTCTCAACGACTGGCCGCATCAATTGCGTTCCAGGTCCGTTGCGAGTGTATTGCTGGATGTCATAGAGTTGCCGCGCGAGATAGCTGGGGGAACGCCCCGCCAGCGGAGGAAAATTGCCATTGCCTTTCAAGCCCTCGCCATGGCATGCGGCGCACGCGACCGTCTTGCCCGCGCCGCCCCGAACGACCAGGTCCTCGCCTTTTTTGACGCTGCCCATGGGCGCGTACGCGATCCACCCGGATCTCGGGTTGCGATATTTCTCGGTAGCTTCAGGATTCACGGGCATTTCCAAGATCCGCTGACCTAGAGGCTCTGTCTCGCTTCCTTCAATCGGGACGAAAAACCCTCCCACATTTTTGGTCTTCGGCACGGTTTCGACTTCGACCACCTTGATCCACGGTGTCATCTTCATCGAGGCAAAGTATTGTGCGGCGGCCTTGGCTTCTTCATCGGTGATGCCCGCGGCGTTTCCAGCCATCGTAGCCGTGTTTCTTTTTCCTGGATCCGCGGTCTTTCGCGCGCCGTTTTTGAAGTCGGATAGCTGCTCCAGGATGTAGCCCTCGGGCAGGCCAGCGACTCCGGCGTTTTCAGGGCGGCCTTTGCCGTTCGGGTAATGGCACAAACCGCAGCTGCCGATCCACGGGTTCGCGTTCGGGGAGCGACGGTGCGCCACGATCGTAGGCATCTGAGGATGGTCGCCAGGAAACCAGTCCACGGGGTTGCCGGTATCCCGAATCTGCTTCATGGTGAAGGATTGAGTGCTGTCCGGGATCTGCTTTACATCCGCGTCGTCAGTCGGCGGCGGAGGCGGAGGTCCAGCCTCTTGCACGGCGTAGGCCCAGGCCAGCGGGTGCGGGGCTTTATTTTGATCCTGGCCTTGCGGAGACGGCGCAGCCATCGCCGACGAGGAAAACAGAGCCATCACAGCAAACGAAGCGAGGAAATGCGGCCGAAAACAATTTGCCATAAACGCCTCCAAACAGGTACGGGTTCTACCTCTATGCAAAACGTTCCAGTCGGGCCGGAACGCCGAGCCCGCGAGAAAATTTTCCGCAATCCTGCAATCAAAAGCAAATTCAATCACGATTGGCGGCAAAGTTCAAGCCGCCAAATCGGCGCAACGCCTACTTCGACGCAGCCCCGCGCGACACGGCCGGTGCAGGTTTCATGAATTTTGCCTCCGCGACCGCCGCATTCGGCTGCACATTGCTGAGTTCCGTGGTCGACTGCCCATCCACCCAGGTTGTCGTCCAGTGAAAAGGCATCTTTACGCCGGCTACGGCGCGATAATCGGAATAATCGACGCGCAATGGAATTAGACCCACAGGTGTGTCGACAAAGCGCACCTGCCGTACCAGCAGACCCGAGGTTTTATCAAAAAATAGCTTCACGTGAGTCCCGCCGCCAGCGGTTCCTTCGACGACTGCGACGGCGCGGTCATTGATTTTGACCGGCGGAAAGCCGACGTGCCATTTGCTCAGGCTTTGCTTGATCGTTGCCGGGAAAGTCAATTCCGCATCCAGCCTGGCGCCGTCCAGATCTCCCTTGGTCAACATGATGAGCGGCACCGGTTTGTTCGTCGCCGCGATCCAAGCATCGCTGCCGTCGAAGCTCGTCGTATCATCCCCCGCGGTCACGTGAACGGTTGTAGTCCGCTGATTTGGAGCCTTCGCAAAAACGTCCACCGGAACTTTTTGAAATTCCGTGTCGAACCCGCTGTAGGTTCCCTTGGCGGTAAAGCTCGTGAGCTTGCCCAGTTGCTGCGCTCCGCCTACCGCTTGAATAAATTTGTCAAGAATTTGCTCGACGGCGGAAGGCGAGTCGGGGACGCTCGGAATCATTTCCACCTGATCCGGATCGGCCGGTGGAGGAGCCCCGTACTGTTCGTCCAGGCTCGGCGTGACCGCGGGATGCTGCACGCCGCGATGGCAGGTGTAACACGTCACCATCCGCGTTGCGCCAAAGTCGGAGCGGTTGATGAGATTTTCCATCAAAACCATTCTGCGCGCGGTTTGTTTCAAAGGAGTGTCATCGGCATACCGATCCCAACTGCCGGCGCTGTCATCGCCGTGGCAGTCCGTGCAGTTCATGCCCAGGGAAGCGGCGAAGAAACCCATCGTCCCCATAAATTCGTTGACGGGAATTCCCCGAAGCACCTGAATATTTTTGAAGGCGTCTTCCGACATTTGCGGCTTCTGATCCGCGCCGGCCTTGCCGGACTGGCTTCGTGCCACAGAGGTCCCCAGAAGGCACAATATCACTGTCCCCACGGCACAACGGATCGTTCGCCTCGAATTAAATTTCATCATGCCTCCTTCTCTCGCCGTGCGCGAAGAACGCGGAGCCGTCTGGCGATCGAAGCAGATCGGAGCGTGCGCGGTCTCGTCCGGCTTTTCATTCCGCCGCTAATATAAATTTGAAGGGACGCTCCGGTTGGTTCGGCCCGCCGACACTATACGCTGGCCCGCTTCCGCATGCAATGGAAGCCTGCAAAACTTTTGCGAATGAAAAAATATTTTATCGCCGGTCTTCTATGGCCGCGTCGTACACATAGCGGATGACGATGACCGAGCCTGACCGGCCGTTTTCGATGTGCCAGGTTTCGTAAAATTGTTTGCCGTCCGGGGACAGCTCCAGCGTTCGGCTGATCTTCCTTCCGCGCGGGCCTTTTTCATCGGTGACGAGTTGGCTGCCATTCCAGTGCGCGGATACCTGCTGCAGGGAATCGTCTTTTGATTTTTGAATTTTCCTGCCATCCGTGTAAAACACCAGTTTGTTGGCGTGGTCGTTAAACGAATCCACCTCGGTGTCTTTCAACTCGATGGTCTGCGAAAAATCGGCACGAACGAGCTCCCGCATCTCTTCGGTCGTATCGCTTACGTCGCCGCCCATCCCCCTGCCGCCTCCGCCCCACGGCCCGTTTCCTCCTCCCGCGCCTGGATAAGGAAATCCGATGCCTACGGGTCCTCCGCCTCCGCCCGGCCCGTTGCCCGGTCCGCCGCTTGGTCCCGCGCCGGGTCCTCCGCCTGACCCGGCTCTCGTTTGGCGAGCTTCCTCCAGCTTCTTTTGCGGATCGTCACTGTCCTGGGTATTCAGCTTCCAATATCCCGCCAGCGTTTTTCTCGGTTCTACCTCCGGCTTCTTTTTCGCCGGCGGAGCCGGTGGTGGAGGAGGGAGCGGGTGAGTAGGTGGCAAAGGTCCAGCCGGCGCCTGCGCCATGAGCCTCGCGGATGGGAACAAGCAAATGCAGCAAAGAACTGCAAAGCAAGCCGTGGATCTAAATTTATTGGAAATCATATCCGCCGTGCCTCCGCGCAGCCATTTGCATGCTGCCCTCACCGATAGATGGCAGTAGATTCGCTTCGAGTTGCATCATAGTAGGCATTGAGAAGTATACTCTCTGGCTTAGGTATACCCACATGGAAACGGTTCTGATCATTGAGGACAGCCGTCCGATGCAGCGGACCCTCCAGCGTTTGTTCGAGGCGGACTCGCTGGGAGTTCGAATTGCTTCGGACGGCGAGGAAGGCCTCGAAAGTTTCCGGCAGGAGCCGCCCAATGTGGTGGTCCTGGATTTGAAGCTGCCTGGCCTATCGGGCAAGGAGCTTTGCCGGTTCTTCAAAACAGAGATGCCCTACGTGCCGATTGTCGTGTTGAGCGCCAATGCCGACGTGGACGATAAAGTCGTGCTCCTCGAATTGGGAGCGGATGACTATGTCACAAAGCCGTTCAGCCCCAAGGAACTTCTGGCGCGCGTGCGCCGCGCCATGCGCCGCAACGTGCGCAAGCAACACGCCGCGGCAGGCGCGGATGCGCCATCGTCCCATGATCTGCTAGGATTCGGCGATGTGGAGATTGACTTCACCAGCATGGAAGCGAAACGCTCCGGCAAGCCTGTCAGTATGACGGCGCAGGAATTCAAATTGCTGAGATTCCTTTCGCGGTCCACCGGCCGCGTCGTTTCACGCGAGGAATTGCTCAATGAAGTATGGGGATATCAGAACTATCCATCCACTCGCACCGTGGACAACCATGTCCTTCGCCTCCGCCAGAAGCTTGAGCCCGACCCCGCGCATCCTCGCTTTTTTGTGACCGTGCATAGCGCGGGTTACAAATTCATGCCCGGCAACGCTGCCGTGAGCAAGAAAAGTTAAGGCGTTTCGCGGAGCGTTTGATGACTCGCCTTCGGCTGCAATCACAACTTTTACTTTCGACGCTGCTGATTATCTGCGCCCTCGCGGGCGCCATTCTCCTCATCATCCGTCACACCATTCGCACGCAGATTGCCGACCAGGTGAAGTACAGCACGGAAGCGTCCATCCAGGAATTTGAAACCGTCCAGCGGCAAATGCAGTTGCAGTTGTCCCGGACCGCGTCGTTGCTGGCCGAGATCCCCACCTTGAAGGCGCTGATGACCACGCAGGACGCGCCGACGATCCAGGATGGATCCACTCCTTTCTGGAGGCTTGCAGGGAGCGACTTATTTTTGCTGGCCAATCCGGGAGGCCGCGTCGTTGCGTTGGACGTCACGCAAAAAGGACTGAATCGAGAAACGGCGGAAGGTTTCCTGCGAACCTCCCTGAACGAAGGGCAAGAATCAGCGTGGTGGTATTCGGGCGGCCGCCTGTACTGGGTTTTTCTCCGCCCTATCCTCGCGGGGACTGGAAACAATGCCAAGGTCCTGGGCCTTGTGGCTATCGGATATGAGACCAATTCCAGGATTGCCGGGCAGCTTGGCTTCGTTGCGGAAAGCAAGATCGTGCTTTTAGCGGATAATCGAATCATTGCCTCAACCTTTTCGCCGGAGCAAGAGGCCGTCCTCCAGGACCGGATTCTCGCGAAACAAATTCTCCCCGGCGCGAACGCAACCGAAGTAGCACTTGGAAATGATTCTTACCAGGCGGCAAGGGTAACGCTGCAAGCCGATCCACCGTTGCCCGTGCAGTGTTATGTGTTTATTTCGCTGACGCGGTCAATGGCCTTTATTCGCCAGATCAACCGCACGATTCTGGTGGTTGGCCTGACGGCGATTCTGCTGGCGACCTTGTTGCTGCGCTTTGTTTCAGGAACGATCACGCATCCGCTCAACAATCTTGTTGCGGGCGTGCGAGCGCTCGCCGCCGGAGATTACACCTACTCGATCACGCCTCATGGAAGCAGCGAGGTCGTGGAGCTTTCGGAATCCTTTTCAAAAATGCGCGGGGAATTGATGGCGTTTCAAAGAAAGCAAATTGAGACGGAGCGTGTCGCCGCCGTGGGCCGCGCCGCGAATTCCATCTCGCACGATCTCCGCCACCACCTGGCTGCCCTGGTAGCCAATGCCGAATTCTTGTACGAAGCGGAAAAGTTGCGTCTCGATCGAGACGAAGTGTACAAGGAAATTCAGACGGCCTCCGAGCAGATGACCGAATTGCTCGATTCCCTGCGCGATCTGGCCCGCGAGCAGCGCAATATCTCTCCTGTAAACGCTTCCATCGATCAATGCGTGCGGCGCGCCATCGAAGCCGCGCGCGCTCGCCCCGAACTGCGTGACCGTAAAATCAACGTGCGCGCGACCGGCGATATGGCGGGCGTTTTTGATCCCAAGAAAATGGAGCGCGCCTTACTCAACCTGGCGTTGAACGCCTGCGAGGCCGTTCCGAACCGGCAGGGAAACATTTCTTTCGATATCGTATCGACGGCGGAAGCGTTTGAGATCCGCGTCTCGGACAATGGCCCGGGAATTCCGTTGGCCATACGAAACAATTTGTTCGATCCCTTTGTCAGCGCCGGAAAACCCAATGGCACGGGGCTGGGACTCGCCATCGTCAGCAAAATCATCGCCGACCACGGCGGAGCTGTCTCCGTCGAGAGCACCTCGGAGACCGGAACAACATTTCTAGTAAAATTGCCGAGAATCCAGCTAGCGCCAAACGAAATCCCCGAAAAAGTAACAACGTGATGCCCGGGTTTTAGTAGCACAGGCACTCTTGCCCGTGCGGGTTTCGCGACTGATGTTCGTTCGGAAACTTTGCGTGTACGCCCGCAAAATCGCACAGGCAAGAGTGCCTGTGCTACCCCGAGTCGATGACAGCGAAAGTTTTGTGGGATTATCGAGGAAGAATGCCCGGGCGCGCCCACAGCCCCCGCCGGGAAGAGTGCCGAAACTGGGCCGGCTTCCGACTGTGCAGTGAAGGAAGCCGGCGGTCTCCAGAACTCTTTTGCGCGCCCGGACCAAACGCAGAATAGGGCAACGGCAAAAGAAATTTGTCCCCGCGATGTTTAACGTTTGTCAAAAAATTGTAAAAACATTTTCGTTCCCGAATTTCCTCGGGCGCAGGCTTTCAGGCTGCGGGGTGAAAGCCATTCCGTGTTATGAGCTATGATGGTGCCGGTTGTTTGGGAAAAAATTAACTCAAAAAAGGGGACGGAGTGATGCAAATCAAAAAAGTCGGCGTGCTTGGTTGCGGCCTGATGGGCTCGGGAATCGCCCAGGTTTCCGCCACCGCCGGGTTCGATGTGACCGTCCTCGAAGTCGACGAAAAATTTATTGAGAAAGGTTTCGCGGCGATCCGGCGATCCCTCGAAAAGCTCGCGGCGAAAGGATTGGTCACGGAATCAACGGACGCAATCTACTCGCGGCTGAGGGGTACAACGCGCAAGCAGGACCTAGCCGATTGCGATTTCATCGTCGAAGCCGTCATCGAAAATCTTGACGAAAAAAGAAAAATGTTCGCTTCCATCGATCCCATCGTCAAGCCCGCGGCCATTTTTGCGAGCAATACGTCCTCGATCTCGATCACGGAAATTATGACGGCCACCGCGCGTCCCGGGAAATTCGTGGGCTTGCATTTTTTTAATCCCGTGCCGCTTATGAAACTCGTGGAAGTCGCGCGCACGATCGTCACGACCGACGAAGCGTTTGAAGCAGCATGCGAATTCGGCAAAAAATTAGGAAAAGTTCCGGTGCGTACGACCGACAAAACCGGCTTCATCGTGAATCGCTTGCTGGTCCCCTACCTGATGGATGCCATCCGCGCGTTTGAGGAAGGCGTCGGCTCCGTCGCCGATATCGACGCATCGATGAAACTCGGATGCGGATACCCCATGGGCCCGTTTACGTTGCTGGATTTCGTCGGCCTCGATACCACGTACTACATCACCCATGTCATGTTCGACGAATTCAAGGAAAAGCGTTTCGCATCGCCCTCCTTGCTGAAGCGCATGGTCATGGCCGGCTGGTACGGCAAGAAAAACGGAAAAGGATTCTACGACTGGTCAAACCCGGAGAAGCCCGTCCCGCAAGACGCCGCGCTGCGAGGGATCGCGAAGTAATAGCGCTCCATGGTGGCGCTGGCGTCTCGCCGGCGGTTTTTGTGGCGTATTGGTTGAAGAAAAAATCACCGGCGGGACGCCGGCGCCACGAAAAGACCGCAATCACTTCTCAGCAAAACTAGCTGAAATGATTCGCTTCTGTTGCGATGCGATCACACGGCTCAAACCCCTGCACCGGAGAGTTACATCCGTCTGCTAGGATGTGCATATGCCTGTCGAGCGAGAGCGGCTGGACGCGGACGTTCTGATCGTGGGCGCTGGCCCTGCAGGGCTCGCTTGCGCGCTGCATCTCACGCGATTGATTGCGCAGCACAATGCCGCGGGCGCGAACCCTGAATTTTCCGCTGAAAATATTTATGTACTGGAAAAAGCGCGCGAAATCGGGGCGCACCAACTTTCGGGCGCGGTGATGGATCCGCGAGGGCTCGCCGAACTCGTGCCCGACTGGGAGAAGACGGCGCCGCTCGAGTCGCCCGTCACCGATGACGCCGCGTTCGTCCTGACTTCCGCAAATGTCTGGAAATTGCCGATCACTCCTCCTCCGCTCAGAAATCACGGCAACTACATTATTTCGCTGAACAAGCTCGTCAAATGGCTCGGCGGCCTCGTCGAAAAATCGGGGGTGAATTTGTTCACGCAATTCGCCGGCAGAAATCTGATTTACGAAGGTGGCGGCATTGCCGGCGTGATCACCGAAGACAAAGGCGTCGACAAAGAAGGCAAGCCAAAGGACAACTTCACGCCGGGCTACGAGTTGCGCGCAAAAGTGACGGTGCTTGCCGAGGGTCCGCGCGGATCGCTTACCAAAGAAATGGTGAACCGGCTGAAACTCGATGGCCTGAACCCGCAAGTGTACGGGATCGGGATCAAGGAACTCTGGGAAGTTCCGCCGGGACGAATCAATCCGGGCTACGTGGCGCACACGCTTGGATGGCCGCTCGATTCCAGCATGTATGGCGGAGGCTGGATGTATGGCCTGCCGGGGAATCGCGTTTCCATGGGCATGGTCATCGGTCTCGATTATCACGATCCGCGATTCGATCCGCACGAAGCGTTTCAGAAATACAAAACGCATCCGTTCGTGAAGCGCGTTCTCGAAGGCGGCAAACTGGTGCGCTACGGCGCGAAGACCGTGCCCTACGGCGGCTGGTATTCCATGCCCCGCCAATATGTGGACGGCGGATTGATCATCGGCGATTCCGCAAGCCTGCTCAATTCGCAGCGGCTCAAAGGCATACACATTGCGATCAAGAGCGGGATGCTTGCCGCCGAAACGGTTTTCGAGGCGCTGAAAACCGGCGACGCCTCCGCGAAAACTCTCTCGGCGTTTCCGCGCAAGATCGAGCAAAGCTGGATCAAAAAAGAGCTGTGGGCCGTGCGAAATTTCCACCAGGGTTTTCAGCACGGGCTCTACGCGGGGTTGTTTCACGCCGGAATGCAATTCGTCACGGGAGGGCGCGGGTTAATCGACCCGATGAAGATTCGCCCCGGGCACGAGGAATATCACAAGCTCAACGGAAAAGAGCCGGCACCAGTGCGGTTTAAGGGCGATGGAGCTTTGACCTTCGATCGCTTGACCGACGTCTACCATTCCGGCACGCGGCACGAAGAGGACCAGCCCTGCCACCTAATCGTATCCAATCTGGACGTGTGCGCGACCAAGTGCGTGACGGAGTACGGAAATCCCTGCCAGTATTTTTGCCCCGCCGCTGTCTACGAAATGGTGCAGGAAAAAGGCCTGCCGAAGCTGAAAATCAACGCCTCAAACTGCGTGCATTGCAAGACCTGCGACATCGCCGACCCCTACGAAATTATCACCTGGGTGCCTCCGGAAGGCGGCGGCGGGCCGAACTACGAAGGGATGTAACCTCCCTCGTAAATCAGTGGTGCATGCTTCAGCTTGCGGGGTTTAGGTCTGGCAGAGTGCAAACCCCGCAAGCTGAAGCATGCGCCACTAAATTCACTGCAACAGCCCATACACATCGAGTTCCTTCTGCGTTCCCACATACACTTTGCCGTTTGCGACAGTGGGAACGGTGAATTTCACGGCAAGCCCCGCCTGATCGCGCGAAGGAACCATCGCGCTGTTGTAAATTTCGTTCGAAAGATTATTCGGGTCATACGCCCGAAGAACAGCCTGCGCATTCGGCGTGGCCAGCGCGCCGCTGGAATCAATCAGCCACAGAACGGCATTGCTTGTTCCGTTCGAAGAAATGACGGGCGTGGCCCCTTGCGGACCTAACGCTTCCGGCGATTGAGAAGACGACGGGTAAGAGGCAAGAATTCCTGCGGACATGGGAAATGTAAGCAGGTTTCCATTTCCCGGGGCGACATAGACGGAATCGTTCCAAAACAACGGACTGCTCATGATGGGTCCCGCACCAACGGGAATGGTTTGTACGCGTGCCGGCGCATCGGGACAAGGGAAGACGAATCCTCCCATGTCGTCGCGGTTCACGACGTAGAGCGAACCTTCCATCGAGCCGCCGATCAGCAAATGCGGCTGCGACAAAGTTCCCGCGGAATCCGGCAAGAGGACCGGAGCAGTGGACCCGGCCTGAGGCGCGGCGTTGGGATTTGCACTCCAGCCTTGCCCTTGATCGCAGGGAATAAAATAATCGGCGACGGACAATCCTCCGTTCGTGTTCAGAATCAGGCGCAGGAAACTATCGCTGTAATTTGTTCCGCCGTTCGGCGGCCCGTCCCCTGTCACCACAAAAATATTGTGATTGGCATCCGCGGAAGGGCCGCCTCCACTCTGCCAAATTCCTCCCTGTAAAGCATCCGGTGTGACGTCGAACACACCGGTTTGTTGCTGCCTGGCGATATCGTAAGCAAACAGCCAGCCGTGATATTCGCAGGTGGCTTCCCCGGCGCACTGTCCGCCATAGGAGCCAAACGCGATGTACACGTTTCCATTATCAAGGAGCAACGCTGGCCGCTGATTTTCCACCGATGAATCGAATACGGGCAGCTGCCCGGCAAGCGATGCGAGTTCGAATCCGGCTGGCTGGGTTATGGACCCGGTCGCCAAGTCCAGCCCATAAAGCCGATGACTGTAGGTCGGATTCAGTGCGACCGTTTGTGTCGCGGCAACGACGTAAAGAGTGGAGGCGCCCAGGTCGATCACCGGCGTACCGGTAATTCCCACGAAAGGCACGATGTTCGTATTTCCCATGCTCAAGTTGGGAAATGCAATGGGCTCTGAACCGGGGGGAATCAGGCTTGTCTGCCAAAGCTGCACGCAAGAGCTACCGTCCGTGTCGAAGGCATATACGGAATCATTTTCCGTGGCTACAAAGACGACGTTGACGTTGTGCGTTCCATTTACTGGAATCGTCAGATTGGGGACATAAAGCGGTTGCGCGTAGGCGTAGCCGTCGACGGGGCACGAAAATAATCTTCCAAACGTAGAGGAGCTGACCGTTGCCGGGGAAAGCGCCAACTCCTGGCTGTTCACGCCGGAACGTGAATTGTCATTGCGCCAGGTGAGCGTGCCCGGAAAATTTGTGACTTCGACAGTCGCAAAACCCTTGGCGTTGGGCAACGACGCCTCAATTATGTATGCGCCAGGAGCGCTGGGAGGCGTGTAAATCCCTCCCGGCGAAATCGATCCTCCGTTGACCGTCCATGTAACGTCGGTATTACTGATCCCAGGAACGTTGAATTGTAAAGTCTGCGAAGTCGTGACACTTGCAAGAGCCGGCGACACCACAATTTGTCCCGTCACCGAGCTGAGAGCCTGGATGGTTACGCTCGAGGATCCCGTCTTGGTCGAGTCCGACTGCAAGACGGCCGTGACTGTGACCGTTGACGGGCTGGGAACCGAAGAGGGAGCCGTATACATTCCAGTGGGATCAATCGTCCCCATATTGGAGTTTCCGCTGGTCGTTCCGTTCACCTGCCAGATGACGGCGGAACTCGAAGCGTTTCCCACCACGGCATTGAATTGCATCTTGCTGCCCTGGAAAAGTTGCGCCGAATTCGGCATGACGGTAACGGTTGCCGGCGGGGCTGGAATGGAAGTTGAGACTGCTCCGGAGCCACCACTGCTACACGATGTGCAAATCGTGCAGAGAAGTAGAGAAGCGAAAACGAGTGCGCGCGAAAATACGCGCAGCCGTACATCGCCAGGCATAGGGCATGCGGCTCGCGGCTGAAATTCGCGAAGATCCAAATCCGATTGGTTGGACAAAGCTCCGCCTGATGACAAGAATTCCTGGAGAGTGAAACGCAAGGTAGCACAGTCCCGGACTAGGCGTCAATCAAATGTGTCACTGATAATGACACTCGGTTGTGGAAAAGTCAGTTCGGGTCGAATTGTGCAGCACAGATATTCCTGGCTGTACGAGTTTTGTTGCGCACGACAAAGACGCACAGCAAAGAACGGCTGTGCCACTTGACTTCTATCGCAGCCGGTCTAGCTTGCGAACCGGCCGCCCGCGCGCGGCACTTGGCTGAAACTCGTCAGCCTCCGGAAAAATGTTCGCACGCGCTCGAGAAGGCTGGGGGGTGATGCAGGGGGCCGCTTGTCCGAAGGCGCCGGCGTCACGGGAGGCGGCGCAGGGGGCAATGCCGCCTGCGCAGGCGCGGGGTTCACATGCCCGCGAAATTCGACCAACGGGCGCAGGCGCACTTCTCGTACCAGCAGAATAGTTTCCGGAGCAGGATCGGGAGGAGGTTCGGGAGAACTGGCGTCAAAACTGAGCGGCGGCATCAGCACGGTATACACAGGCTCACTCGCGGGAGTGGATGGCGGTGCGGCATTGCCGGCTCTTTTGCGGTCCGGTGGCGCTGGGGGAGCGAGGACTCCTATATCCCGGGCGGGCCGGGGACGCCCACTCCGCGCCAACTCGGAAGAATCCATGCGAGCGCGAGGGTAATCGCAAGAGCAGGCGGTGGCATCCGCCTGAAGCGATTCAATTTGTCCTCCGGCAAGGCTAACCGTGCCGCCCTGTGGAACAATCATGCTCTGTTCGGAAAATTGTGGTTCCACACGCATCGCGCCGCGCGCCGTGAGCATGCACATTTCCCCATCTTGCCCGAGGCCCACCGTCATATCGCGAGGTCCTCCCGCAATGGCGATGGGCGTCGCTACAATCGTCGGGGTATAAATCTTGAATTCGTCCGCGGATTCCAGCGATGGATGAACACGTCCATAATCGAGCGCCAGCGTCAAAGCCCCGGAGGATTTGATTAAGTTGAAATGGGCGGGACCGCAAATGCTGACTTGGCCGCCTGAGTTCAGTAGCAGAAGGGCATATCCGGAACGCAGCGTGACGTCGCTGCCGCTGGCGACCACCGTCGGCGCGGCGTCTGTTTCCACTCCCGCTGGGGTTTTGGTGGCGACTTCGACGTCATCGCCTTCGATTCGCCCGAGTACCACAGGGAATTCCTGCGCCGCAGTACGCGCGGACCGGAGGATGACTGTCGCGATTGTCGCGAGCAACGCCATCGCAAATATCTTCGTCCAGGTGGCCAGATGCTTTTTCGGGATCGGTAAGGAAAGCACGTTTACCCGCAATTTCCTGATAGCGTGGTGAAGCTATGTTCACACCAACTTCGACTTATACTATAACCGCATGCCCGAACAAATGAAAACGCCGCCAGGACAGGAAGAAGAGCACCTGGTTGTTCACTACGACACAAGGCTGCCGAAGCTCACTCTTTTTCAGCGCGCTCTGATTCCAATCATCGGCTGGGCCGTTTGGTTCGTGATCCGCCTGCTCGGGCCGACGATTCGATTCGAGGTGCTCGGCGGACAAAAAGCGGGGCGCGATTACCGGCCCGATCTTCCGCCGCACATTTATGCCTTCTGGCATCGCTGCATCATCGCGGCCACCTGGTACTTTCGAAACCGAGGCGGTGTGCTCATGAACACCACGAATTTCGATGGGCAGTGGACGCGCCGCGTGATCGAGCGATTGGGATACGGCACGGCGCAGGGAAGTTCAACGCGCGGGGGATTGCGCGGGCTTGCCGTAATGGCCCGGCGTCTGGAGGAGGGATTTGACTCCGCCTTCACCATCGACGGGCCGCGTGGGCCGCGCTACGTCGCCAAGCCTGGCCCGGTAATGCTGGCGCGCCGATCAGGCAGGCCCATCCTTCTGTTTCACATTGGCCTCGAGCGCGCGTGGACGCTCAAGAAAACTTGGGACCTGATGCAGATTCCGAAGCCATACACGCGCGCTATCCTTGTCTTCGCGCCCGTACTGGAAGTGCACAAAGGTATCGATCAAGAAGGACTCGAAAAAAAACACCAGGAAATGCAGAAAATCCTGGAGCAATTGCGAGATGTGGCGGAGAGCTGGTTTTCGCTGACGGAAGAAGAACGGCAACGCGAGCGTGCGATCTGGAATCGCTGAAATATCGATGCGAGTTAACAGGAATTCTTGGAACTCAAGCGTAGTTCATCGGCGGAAATTTCGACAACTTTTCCGTCGCGCCAAATATAAATCGGAAATCCGTTACGAGCATGCTCTTCCATCACCTTTTCAACGGCTACCTTAAGGGCCATTAAGGCACGCTCGACTGGAAGAGGTAATTCCAAAACATTGGGAGGTAGATTGGTCATGTTCCAGTGTAACGGCTGTAAGCGTTAGCGGCTTGCGTCATTCAGGATCACTTGAACTTCCATTTTTTGCCCGCCGCGGTAGTACTCCACCTTTACTGTGTCGCCGGGACGCTTCCTGTTCAGGGCGAGGTTGAGATCCATTTGCCCTGTCATCGGACGGCCATCGATTCCGGTCACGACGTCGCCGCCCAGCAAAATCCTGCGCATGCCGAGGATGGCCTGGCGGTCTCCGCCGCGTAGTCCCGCCGTCGCGGCCGGGCCGCCCGGAGTGACGCGTTCGATCAGCAGTCCTTCGCTCACCGGCAAATGCAACGCCTCGGCAATGGCTGGAGTTAATAGGCGCGCTTCGACTCCCATCGAGGCGCGATGCACGCGGCCCTCGGTAATCAAGTCCTGCGCGATTTGCCGCGCAGTGCTGATCGGGATCGCGAATCCGATGCCGGCGGTCGTTCCCGACGGCGTGTAAATCGCCGAGTTAATTCCGATGACCTCTCCATGGGAATTGAGCAACGGGCCGCCCGAATTTCCCTGATTGATCGCGGCATCGGTCTGGATGGCGCCGTCGATGACCGTGGTCTGGCCCGTCTGCACCGTGCGGCCGAGCGCGCTCACGACTCCCGTGGTGAGCGTGCTTTGAAAGCCGAAAGGATTTCCGATGGCCAGAACACGCTGGCCGACTTGCAGGGTGTCAGAATCGCCCATGGTCAGCACGGGAAGTTTTCTGTCCTTCGGATCGATCTTGACGAGCGCGATGTCGTTGCGTTCATCGGCGCCGATAAATTTCGCGTCGTAATGCGAGCGGTCGCCCAGTGTGACCGAAATCGCCTGCGCTCCCTGCACCACGTGGAAGTTCGTCAGGATGTATCCCCGCGGATCGATCACAAAACCGGAACCCGCGCCTTCCACCGGCACCGGCTCCATGAACACGTCATATTCAAGCGTGCGCGTCACGATGTTCGCTACGGCTGGCGCGGATTGACTGTAAATCTTGACGTAGATGGCTTCTTCGCCCAGAAGCTCACCGGGTTTCGGCTCGGGAAAGGTGACCGGCACGGCTCCTACATTTTGCGGCTGGCGTTCGCCCCAGCGGCTGCCTGCCCAGTACGCTCCCAGAACAAGCACCAAGCCGAGGGCCAGCAAACGGAGGACGCCCCGGCTGTCTTTTCCTTCACGCATGACGATGGTACCTCCTGCCTGAGAAACCGTGTGCAGCTAAAGCATACCGATTGTGGATCGCGGCGTAAAAGCTTTCGAAAAAAGTAGCACAGCCACTCCTGGCTGTGCGGGTTTGGACGCCGCACGCGAAAGCTACCAATTCAGCGACAATGGCAAAAAGCGCACAGGCAAGAGTGCCTGTGCTACAAATTCCCCGCCTTCTTTTCCTTCGCGCCTTCCATGCCCTTGAGCTTGGCGAACAGCGCAATGACCTGCGCGCGCGTGTGTTCGATCGTGCCAGAGCAATCGATCACCACATCGGCCCTCTGCCGTTTTTCTTCGATGGGCATTTGGGCCTCGATGCGTTGACGGGCTTGCTCGATCGTCAGTCCGCGACCCTTGCCGGACTCGGTCAGGCGCGCAAGCTGTTGTTCCGGCGTGCACCAGGTGACCACCAGGAATTCCAGTTTCCTATCGAATCCCGCTTCGATGAGCAACGCGGCCTCCACTACGGCAATGGCGTACGGGTCGGCGCGTTCAATCGCAGCCAACTGGCGGCTCTGTTCCTCAAGGACCGGCGGGTGCACGATGGCGTTCAAACGCGCGAGGCGTTTCGGGTCGGCAAAGACGATGGCGCCGAGCTTTTGCCGGTCCACGAGGCCATCCGGAGTGAGGATGCCGCGGCCGAATTCGCGCACGACTTCTTGGTAAGCGGCCCCGCCGGGCTCCATCATTTGATGCGCGATTTTGTCGGCTTCGAGCACGCGGCAACCGAGTTCGCGAAGCATCGCAACCACCGTGGTTTTGCCGGTGGCGATTCCTCCGGTCAGGCCGACGCGCAGCATCAGGGTTTGGCCGCCGCGACGCCGGTCAAGCTGCCGGGCGCCGTCTGTCCGCGCCCTCGCCGCAGGCGCGCCGCTTTCACCGTGTTGCTCATCAGCATCGCAATCGTGAGCGGTCCCACGCCGCCAGGCACGGGAGTGATCGCCCCGGCTACTTCCGCTACGCCCGGATGAACGTCGCCCACCAGCACCGAGCCTTTTTCATGAAATTGCGCAAGCTTCGCGGGGAAATTCGCAAAGATTTTTTGCGCTTCCGCGCGATCGGTAATGCGGTTGATGCCCACGTCGATCACCGTCGCGCCCGGCCAAACCCAATCCGCCTCAATCATTGCCGCGCGTCCAATCGCCGCAATCACGATGTCCGCACGACGTACTACGCCCGGTAAATCGCGAGTCTTCGAGTGGCAGATCGTCACCGTCGCGCTCGCATGCATCAGTAGCAGCGCCATCGGCTTTCCCACAATGTCGCTTCGCCCAACGACCACGGCATCGGCTCCCTCGATGGGAATGCCGCTGCGCCGCAGAATTTCCATGCACCCCGCCGGCGTGCACGCCACCAGCCCCGCGCGCCCTGAAACCAGCCGACCAAGATTCACGGGATGAAACCCGTCCACATCTTTTGCCGGGTCCACGGCTTCGAGCACGCGCTTCGTGTCCACCTGCGGCGGCAGAGGAAGCTGCACCAGTATCCCGTCCACGTCATCGCGCGAGTTTAACTCCGCAACCAGCGCGAGCATTTCATCCGTCGTAACTGTCGCGGGCGGCGTGCGCATCCAGCTTCCAATTCCCAGTTGCTCGCAGGCCGCAATTTTGCTGCGCACATAAATCTGCGACGCCGGGTTCTCTCCCACGAGCACTGCCGCAAGTCCGGGGCGAATTCCATCGCCGCTCAATGCAGCAAGTTCCTGTTTGAGTTCCGCGTAGATCTGGTCCCGAATCGTTATGCCATTAAGAATGCGCGCCGGCACTTTCTCTCCCGATCCAGCCAATAATGCGAGCTTCCTGCTCATGGTAGCACAGCCCGCGCGGCGAGTTGCCCCGTGGCGCCGGCATCTTGCCGGCGGTTTTTTGCCGACGCACAGAGCCGGCGAGACGCCGGCGCTACAGGCCCGCCGAGCGCTCCGGCCACGCGCGAGTTTCATGTACAATGAAATTCCTCCGGACGAAGGGGAAGAAAATGATTTTCGGCGAAAGCAGTGAACGAAAAAAACTCGAAAAGCAGATGCGCGACGAAGGCCGCTTGCCTCCGGGACAATCGCTCACGCTGAAGTGGCCCGTGCTGCATGAAGGAAACGTCCCGCGCACAGATTTGCGCACCTGGGATTTCCGCATCGACGGGCTCGTTGAAAAGCCGGTGCGGCTCACCTGGGAAGATTTCAACAAATTGCCGCAAATTGAAATTCATTGCGATATTCATTGCGTGACACGCTGGAGCCGCTTCGACAACGTCTTCAAAGGGGTGCCCTTCACCGAAGTGATGAAACTCGTCACGCCAAAACCTGAGGCGCGTTTTGCCCTTTTGCGCGGCGAAAACGGATACACCACCAATCTTCCACTCGAAGATTTGATGAAGCCCGCAACGATTTTCGCCTTCCAGCACGACGGCGAAGAGCTTACCGCCGACCATGGCTATCCCCTCCGGCTGATCGTCCCGCACCTGTATCTCTGGAAAAGCGTGAAATGGGCGCGCGGCTTTGCGCTCACCGCCGATGACCAGCCCGGCTTCTGGGAAGAGAACGGCTACCACATGTACGGCGATCCGTGGAAAGAGCAGAGGTTTGATACGGATTAGTAGAACATGCTTCCGGCGCCGCACCGGGCGCACATTAGCTGGCGGAAAACGCCGCTGAATATCGAAATTCAGTAGCACAGGCACTCTTGCCTGTGCGGTTTTAGT